>NZ_LZKY01000067.1:0-661 GCF_001673055.1 Mycobacterium sp. 1245801.1 | reverse complement strand
CAACAAGGTTGTGCAGTGGGTGCCGGATCGATACTGGCCGGCGCACAGCACGATTCCGTTGACGGTGGGCGGCGCGGCCGCCGAGATCAAAACGGGCCCCGCCGTGATCGGCGTCGCCAGCATCTCCGAACACACCTTCACCGTCAGCATCGACGGCGCCGAGGCGGGACCGCCGACGTCGCTGCCCGCGCCGCACCACCGGCCGCACTTCGGCGAGCAGGGCGTGATGCCCGCCTCGATGGGCAGGCCGGAATACCCGACGCCGGTCGGCTCCTACACCGTGCTGGCCAAAGAGGAAGCGGTGACGATGGATTCGAGCAGCGTCGGCATCCCCGTCGACGACCCCAACGGCTACCTGCTGACGGTCAACTACGCCGTCCGCATCACCAGCCGCGGGCTGTTCGTGCACTCGGCCCCGTGGGCCGTCCCCGCCCTGGGTCTCGAGAATGTCAGCCACGGCTGCATCAGCCTGAGCCCCGATGACGCCGAGTGGTACTACGACCACGTCCACGTCGGCGACCCGGTGATCGTCCAGGACTAATCAGGCACCGTTTACGAAGCTCCGCACCCGGGCGTCAGCCGGGTGCGGAGCTTTTAATTATGCTGCGGCCGAACTCTTTTCACTGCGAATAAGGAACGGGCCCGCTGGTGTTCACCAGCG
>NZ_LZKY01000066.1:0-1434 GCF_001673055.1 Mycobacterium sp. 1245801.1 | reverse complement strand
CGCGCGCATTTCAGATGAGTCAACGCGGTCGGTGGCCGGTGGCATGATCGAACTTATGTTCGAGTGGTGGTATGCGTCGCGGGAGACGCCCGAGTCGGGGGCGCTGCTGGATCGGGCGCGTGAGGCGGGGCGTGCGGAGGCGCGGGCGGCCGCCGAGCGGTTGGTGGCGGCCGGTGAGTTGTTGGTGTTGCGGTGTCGGGAGTCGGGGAGCGGGCGGACTGGTCGGCGGATGCGTGGGAGGCGGTGGCCGCGCAGTTGGGTGCGGCGTTGGGGTGCAGTGTGGCGATGGGACATAGCTACTTGCGGTATGCGATGGCTTTGCGCGATCGGTTGCCGCGGGTCGGTGAGGTCTTTCGGGCCGGTTTGATCGATTACCGGGCGTTTCAGACGGTGGTGTTTCGCACTGACTTGATCACCGATGCCGAGGTGTTGGCCCGCGTGGATGAGCAGTTGGCGGTGGTGCTGTCGCGGCGCCCCTCGCTGACCCGCGGTGGGCTGGGTGCTGCGGTGGACCGGGTGGTCGCACTCGCGGATGCCGACGCGGTGCGCCGGGCCAAGGACGCGCTGCGGGATCGCTATGTCGATGTGCTCGACCACGAGTCGGGGATGGCGTATGTGAGCGGCAGTGTGGTGGCCACCGACGGCCAGGCGTTGGATCGGCGCCTCGATGAGCTGGCCGCCACGGTGTGTGCGGCCGATCCGCGCACCGCCGCGCAGCGGCGTGCGGATGCGTTGGGGGTGTTGGCCGCCGGCGGCGCGCGTTTGGTGTGTGGCTGCGGGGGTTCCGACTGCCCGGCGGTCGCGCCGAGGGCGGTCAAGAGCAACGTGGTGATCCACGTGATCGCCGAGCAGGCCAGCCTGCAGGGCACCGCCTCGACCCCGGCGGTCTCGCCCGGGGTGGAAGGTCTCATCCCGGCCGAGGTGCTCGCCGAGCTGGCCGCCTCGGCGCGGCTGGTGCCGCTGATCCCACCCACGGGTGCCGAAACCCGCTACACCCCCTCGGCCGCACTGGCCGACTTCGTGCGCTGCCGCGACCTGACGTGCCGGGCCCCGGGTTGTGACCGCCCGGCCACCGACTGCGACCTCGACCATACGATCCCGTACGCCGACGGCGGCCCCACGCACGCCTCGAACCTCAAGGCGCTATGCCGTGGGCACCATCTGATGAAGACGTTTTGGGGCTGGCGCGACCGCCAGCTGCCCGACGGCACCGTCATCTGGACGCTGCCCGACGGACACACCTACGTCACCACCCCGGGCAGCGCACTCTTATTCCCCAGCCTGTGCGCGCCCACCGGCGCGATACCGGCCACCGAAGCCGACCCGCCCCGCGACTACTGCGCCGAGCGCACCGCGATGATGCCCAAACGCCGCCGCACCCGCGCCCAGGACCGCGCCGCGCGCGTGGCCACCGAACGCCGGCACAACCGCGAC
>NZ_LZKY01000065.1:0-35683 GCF_001673055.1 Mycobacterium sp. 1245801.1 | reverse complement strand
TTGGGTGGTCGATGGGCGCCGAACTTCGCACGGGCCAGCGCATCCGGGCGTTGCTGCGCTGCGCGGTCGTCGGCGGTCTGGCGGCGGCCTCGCTGACCACAGCCTGTTCGCGGCCGGGCGCGTCGCTGGAGAGCGCGCCCGCGGTCGACGTCTGGCGGGTAGCTGTCCCATTGCACGAACCGGTGTGGTCCTACGGCACGGGCGCCCTGATCGCGCTCACCGGCGATCACCGGTTGGCCGAGGTCACCGCCGGCGATCGCGGCAGCGACGCCAAGACGCGCTTCTCGGCACCCATGGCATCCGGGCGCAACATGCAGATCAGCCAGAAGGACCAGCGGATGGTGTTCGTGCCGCAGCCCGACCGCGGCAAGGTCGCCGCCGTCGACCTGGAAAGTCTGCGCCAGGTCGACGATTTCGACGCGGGACCGGCGCCGGCCTACCTGGCCGAAGACGCGGGCTTGCGCATGCTGCTGGCGCTGTCGGCCGATGGGATGGCGGTGACACCGGTGGACCAGTACGGCTACCGCAAGCTGCCCACGGCGACCACCGACACCAGCGCCGACACCATCGACGGCGCCAACCGCGGACGCGAACTCGACTACCACCTGTATGGAGCGTCGAGCATCCGGCATTTCAAGGGCACGACATCACCGCCGGCGCAGCACGGCTCCCTGACCATCGACGTCGCGGTTTCGGCGGGTGACGGCACCGCGGTCACCCGCAGCTACGTCGCCGGACACGACGACGACACCGTGCGCGCCGTCGACTCGCGCCGCGGCGGACGGGGCATGGAGGTACTGGCCAGCGCGCGATTGCCGGCGCCGATCCGCGCACTCGGCACCGACGACACCAGGATCTACGCCGCCACCGACCACGAACTGGTGACGCTCGAGACCGCCAGCTTCACCGGCTTTCCCGACGGGCGAATTCCCGTGCTGCGCACCATCGATTACCGGTCGGGGCTGCCTCCCGACGCGCAGCCGGCGCGCCTGTCGGGCATGGCCGTCGGGCCGCATCGGGTCTACCTGACGTTCGTCGAGGCGCCCTACGTGGTCGGCATCGCCAAACCGCGCCTGTGACGGCCGCGGTTTAGCCCCACGCCCTTGTCGGCTACATTTCGGGCAGGTTCTCCCGAAGGAGGCGCTGCGTGACCCACCCGCAGGACCCGTATTGGCAGAACCCGCTGAGTTACGACCCGCTGGGCCGCCTCCCGCCCCCCGACGTCGAACCGCTTCCGGCGACGCCGCCGCCGTACCCGCCGCCGCCCGCGCCCGCGCCCGCGCCCTATCGGCCGCCCGTCAACACCCTGGCCACCCTGTCGCTGGTCTTCGCGTTCCTGTTTGCGCCCGCGGGGGCGATCCTGGGGCACCTCGGGCTGGCGCAGATCCGTCGCTCCGGCGAACTCGGCCGCGACCGTGCGCTGGTGGGCGTGACGCTGTCGTACATCTTCATCCTGTTGGCGGTCGTCGCCCTGGCGGGATGGGCCACGCTGGGCGGCTCGACCTCGTCGCACCGGACATCCCCCGGCTCCAGCACGGCCGCCGGGCCGCCGCCGCCCACCGTGCCGCCGGAGACCATCGCCACCCTGCTGCCCGGGCTCGATGCGCTGCGCAACATCACCGGCGACGCGAATCTAGACGTCGGTCCGACCTGGAACAGCCCCGGTCGCTCCCCGGACGACGGCAGCATCGACCGCCCGGAGTGCTGGGAAAGCATCGCCGCCGGCAGCCCGGACGCCTACACCCCCGGGGTGTTGGCCGGATATCACGCCGGTGAGTTCACCGACACCCGCAGCATGCTGAAGTCCATGCAGGTCATCCAGGGCGTCGCGGCGTTCCGCGATCCGGGCGCGGCCCAGGCACAGCTGGCCACCCTGCTGTCGGGATGGCACAAGTGCGGCGGCTCGACCATCACCGTCTCCGCTCCCGGCGGGCAGCCGATCCCGATGTCGGTGAGCGCCCCCGCCGACGCCGGCAATGGCATCACCACCCTGGACCTGACGCCCAAGGGCATCCAGGTGCGCTCGGCACGGGCGATCGCGGCCAAGGCCAACGTCGTGATCGACCTGAACGTGTCCGCCAGCGGCACCACGGACAGCGCGCCACCCCGCGCGGCCGCGGTCAGCATCGCCAACTACATCCTCGGCAAGATCCCCGGCTAAGTAGGCTGTCCGCATGAAGTTTGTCGACGTCGACGGGGTCGGCCGGGTCAGCCGGATCGGCCTGGGCACCTGGCAGTTCGGTTCACGCGAGTGGGGTTACGGCGACAGCTACGCCGCCGGCGCCGCGGGTGACATCGTGCGCCGCGCCCGCGCCCTGGGGGTGACGCTGTTCGACACGGCCGAGGTGTACGGCCTGGGCAAAAGCGAGCGGATCCTGGGCGAGGCGCTAGGCGACGAGCGCGCCGAGGTGGCGGTGGCCAGCAAGATCATGCCGGTCGCGCCCTTCCCCGCGGTGGTCAAGCAACGCGCCCGCGCCAGCGCGCAGCGGCTGGGGCTGGACCGCATCCCGCTCTATCAGATCCACCAGCCCAACCCGGTGTTCCCCGACTCGGTGATCATGCCGGGCATGCGTGACCTGCTCGATGACGGCAAGATCGGCGCCGCCGGCGTCTCGAACTATTCGCTGCAGCGCTGGCAGAAGGCCGACGCCGCGCTGGGCCGCCCGGTGATCAGCAACCAGGTGCACTTCTCGCTCGCCTACCCGAAGGCGCTGAAGAATCTGGTGCCGTTCGCCGAGCGGGAGAACCGCATCGTGATCGCCTACAGCCCGCTGGAACAGGGACTGCTGGGCGGTAAGTACGGCGTGGACAACCGTCCGGGCGGCGTGCGCGCGGTGAATTCCCGGTTCGGCACCGAAAACCTGCGCCGCATCGAGCCGCTGCTGCAGCTGCTGCGCGATGTCGCAAAGGACGTCGACGCCAAGCCGGCGCAGGTGGCCCTGGCCTGGCTGATCAGCTATCCGGGCGTGGTCGCCATTCCCGGCGCCTCGTCCGTCGAGCAGCTGGAGTTCAACGTCGCGGCGGCCGACATCGAGCTGCCCAGCGCATCCCGTGACGCGCTCACCGAGGCGGCCCTGGCCTTCCGGCCCACCTCGGCGGCGCGCTTCGTGACCGACCTGGCCAAGGAGAAGCTCGGCCGCTGAGCTGCCGGCTTACGACTGATTGGCCTCGGCGAACGCCGCGGGGCTGGCTGGCGCGCCGCGCGCCACCACCAGCGGCATCGACGTCGAGGAGTTGGTCCGCAGGATCGTGTGCACCACGTCGATCAGGTCTTCGACGGGCATCAACTTGCCGGGCATGCAACCGCGCGAGGACCACAGCGGGACCGCCTTCATCGCGAGGTCCATGTCCCAGCCTTCGTTCATACCGGTCTGACCGTCGCCCTCGCCGCCCGCGCACTCCCCGACGATCAGGTTGGTGAAGCCGATGTCGGAGTGCTCGGCCCGCCACGCCTCCACCAACCGTTCCAGGGCCGCCTTGCTGACGCCGTACGCGCCCAGGCCCGGCCACGGCGGCCCGAAGGTGCCGGCGTCGGAGGACAGGTAGACCGCCTTGCCGGCCGACGCGGTCAGGTGCGGCACCGCCGCGGCGGTCACCAGCGACGCCCCGATGACGTTGGTGTCGAAGATCCGCCGCCAGGTGTCGGCGTCGGTGTCGACCATGCGGACCAGCGGCCCGACGGCCGGCGTGTAGACCACATTGTCGATGCCGCCGAGCGCGTCGGCGGCGCGGTCGATGGCCGAACGGCACGACGCCTGGTCGGTGACGTCGCATTCGATGGCGACGGCGTTCGGGCCGGCGTCCTTGGCCGCGGCCTCGATGCGCTCCCGGCGCCGGGCAAGCAGCGCGACCTGATCACCGCGCTGCGCGAGACCGACACCTATGCAACGCCCCAGACCGCTGGAGGCGCCGATCACCACTGTCCTTGACATATTCGCCCTCTCTTGTAACGCAAGACGCTGTCGCGAGAAACCTACCGGATGGCGGGCGCCGCGTGGTGATCACTGGGCCGCTTAGTTCGGAACGACGGTGTTGCGGTCACCCGATTTGGCCCCGTACATGGCCTCGTCCGCGCGCGCGGTGACCGTGTCGACGGACTCGCCCGAACGGGCGAGGGTGGCACCGATGCTCAATGTCGCGCGAATCATGTTGCCGGACAAGTGGATCGGTTCGGCGACCCGACCGCGAATCTTTTCGGCGATCTGGGCGAGCTCGTCGGTGCTGCGAACGTCGGGCAATAACACCAGTATCTCGTCGCCTCCCGTCCGCCCGACCGTGTCGCCGCGGCGAACGCTCGCCCGGATCCGCGCCGCCAGGGTTGCCAGCACGAAGTCGCCCATGCCGTGTCCCCAGGTGTCGTTGATCGCCTTGAAATGGTCGACGTCGCAGAACAGGACGCCGACGTGCGTGCCGGCGGGTTGCGGCTGCGCCAGTGCGGATTCGAGCCGGCTGAGCGCCTCGGCCCGGTTCACCAGCCCGGTAAGGGTGTCGAACCGCGCCAGCCGTTCCAGCCGCTGCTCGGCCTCGTGCTGATCGTCGACGACGCGTAGCGCCGCGATCAGCCCATCGGTTTTGCCCTCGGCGTCGGTGTAGGGCTTTCCGTGGCCGTCGACCCAGTGGTACTCCCCGTCGACCGAAGACACCCGGAACCGTTGCAGAACCTGTTCGCCGCCGGCGATCCGGCGCACGGCGGCAACGAGCTTGTCGCGGTCCTCGGGGTGGATGCGATCGGCGAACGCCGAACCCGTCCAGCGCTGCAGCGGGCCGCCCAGCGCGGCCTGCACGGACGGCGAGACCCACGCGATCTCACCCCCGCGAAAGTGCACGATGATGTCCACCGCGTTGTCGGCGAGAATGCGGTAGCGCGCCTCGGCCTCGGCGCGTTGCGCACTGGCGAGCTCCTTGGCGATCAGCAGCTGCTGCTCTCGCTGGCTGAAGTAGAACGTGACCACGCCGACGATGAAGGTGCTGAACAGGATTGAGAATGTCCACTCGGCGTGCTCGCCCAGACCGAACGCCAAAAACGCCGGTCTCGACAGCGCCACCACAAGAGGAAAACCGGCAAGGATTCCCGCCAGCCGCACCAATGACCGCCGATCGGGACGGGCGAGCAGCCACGCGACCGGAAAACGGTCGGGTCGCGCCAGCGACGTCGCCGCGATGAGCACCAGCAGCGCCGATGCCGTCGAGAGCGCCTGGCCGGTCGAGGGCGAAACACCAACAAGCGCGAGCGCATCGAACAGGTAGGCGCCGACGGTGACGAGCGGAATGGCCCCACTGCCCGCCAGGCACACCGGCCAGAGCGTGCGAGTGCCGCGATCCACTCGGATCAGCGCGACGGCGACGGCCAGCAGCAGCACCGGCGCCGCGGTCTGCGGGCTGGGACGTCCCGGCCACGAGGTTTGCCGACCGCGCACCGCGTCCCCGAACAGCACCTGGTCGACACCGAGCGACCCGATGGGGGTGTACTCGAGCAGGATCACGACGGCCAACACACCCACCATCAGGGCCAGAGCACGTCCGACCCAGATGCGGTTGGGCGACGGGTGGCCTGACTGCGCCAAAATCGCGGCGCCCAACGCCGCCAGCCATAACGCGGTCCACGGCGTCATCGGCGGCCAACTCGGATAGATCCGCGTCAGCCCGTCAACCCCGGTCGACCAGCCGAGCCAGGTCACGGCGGCAATGACGAGCACCGCCAGCGGGGCCGTCCGGGCCGACCGCTGCAATGCCGATTCCGCAGCCGATTCCGCAGCCGATTCCGCACGCGCGCCGAGGGCGGCCCTGTCCATCGGCTGTCCCTTTCATCCCCGGCAGTGGGTCTGGCGAGGCCGCGGTCGGCGGCATCTGCGCGGCAAAATAGTTGTGCGCAAAAAGTTAACCGATGTCGCCTATTCGGCGCGAGCTATCCGCTCGATCCGCAGAAACGGGGGGATGCAGCCAGGGGAACGCAGCTACGGGTGCCGCGAAAGGCTAGTCCGAGGGCAGGGCCCGCAGCACCACGGCGGTGTGCGCTTCCACGTTGAGCCGGCCACCGCCGGGCACCTCCTCGGCCGGCGTGGTCTCTTCGGGTCCGGTGAACACCACGACCTCCCAGGCGGCGCCGAATTCCTTTGGTGGCAGGGTGAATTCGATCGGCTCGTAGTGGGCGTTGAAGCACAGCAGGAACGAGTCGTCCAACACCCGCTGGCCTCGCGCATCGCGGTCGGGGATGCCGTGGCCGTTGAGGAACACCGCAACGGATTTGGCGAAGCTGGCGCCCCAGTCCTCGTCGGTCATCTCGGTGCCCTCGGGGGTGAACCAGGCGATGTCCGGCAAGCCGTCCTGCCCGCGCCGGCCCACCGGCTTTCCGGAGAAGAATCGGCGCCTGCGGAACACGGGATGCTCGGCGCGCAGCGCCGAGACCGTCTTGGTGAATTCCAGCAATCCGGCGTCGGCGTTGTCCCAGTCGATCCAGGTGAGCTCGTTGTCCTGGCAGTAGCCGTTGTTGTTGCCGTTCTGGGTGCGCCCGAGTTCGTCGCCGTGACAGATCATCGGCACGCCCTGGGACAACAGCAGCGTGGTCAGGAAGTTGCGCTGCTGGCGGGCACGCAGCGCGTTGACCTGCTCGTCGTCGGTGGGGCCCTCCACACCACAGTTCCAGGACCGGTTGTGGCTTTCGCCGTCGTTGTTGTCCTCGCCGTTGGCCTCGTTGTGCTTTTCGTTGTAGGACACCAGGTCACGCAGCGTGAAGCCGTCGTGGGCGATGACGAAGTTGATCGAGGCCACCGGCCGGCGCGCGGTGTGCTCGTAGAGGTCCGCCGACCCGGACAGCCGGTAGGCGAACTCGTCGAGGGTGGCGGGTTCGCCGCGCCAGAAGTCGCGGACGGTGTCCCGGTACTTGCCGTTCCACTCGGTCCACTGCGGCGGGAAGTTACCCACCTGATAGCCGCCCGGGCCGACGTCCCACGGCTCGGCGATCAGCTTGACCTGGCTGACGGTCGGATCCTGTTGCACGAGTTCGAAAAACGTCGCCAGGCGGTCGACGTCGTAGAACTCGCGGGCCAGCGTCGAGGCCAGGTCGAAGCGGAACCCGTCGACATGCATCTCGGTGACCCAGTACCGCAGCGAGTCCATGATCAGCTGCAGCGCATGCGGATGCCCGACATTGAGGCTGTTGCCGGTGCCGGTGTAGTCCATGTAGTACTGCTTGTCGTCGTCGACCAGCCGGTAGTACGCGGCGTTGTCGATGCCCCGCATCGACAACGTTGGGCCCAGATGGTTGCCCTCGGCCGTGTGGTTGTAGACCACGTCGAGGATGACCTCGATGCCGGCATCGTGCAGCGAGCGCACCATGGCCTTGAACTCCTGGACCTGCCCGCCGGGCGTGGTGGAGCTGGAGTACTTGAAGTCGGGCGCGAAGAACCCGATCGTGTTGTAACCCCAATAGTTGGACAGCCCCTTGTCGACCAGGGTCGAGTCGTTGGCGAAGTGGTGCACCGGCATCAATTCGATGGCCGTGACACCGAGTTCCTTGAGGTGCTCGATGATCACCGGGTGCGCCACCGCGGCATAGGTGCCGCGCAGCGGTTCCGGGATGTCGGGGTGGGTCTGGGTGAGCCCCTTGACGTGCGCCTCATAGATCACCGTGTCGGCGTATTGGTGATCCGGTGGACGGTCGTTGCCCCAGTCGAAGTAGGGGTTGATCACCACCGACTTGGGCATGCTTTCCGCCGAGTCGTCGTCGTTGCGGCTGTCGGGGTCACCGAAGTTGTAGCTGAACAGCGACTGGTTCCACTCGAAGGAGCCGTCGATGGCCTTCGAGTACGGGTCGACCAGCAGCTTGTTCGGGTTGCAGCGCAGCCCCGCCTGCGGGTCGTACGGACCGTAGACGCGGTAGCCGTAGCGCTGGCCCGGTTCGATGTTGGGGATGTAGGCGTGCCAAATGAAGCCGTCGATTTCGGGCAGGGTGACGCGGCTCTCGACGCCCTCGGCGTCGAACAGGCACAGCTCTACCCGCTCGGCCACCTCGCTGAATACGGCGAAGTTGGTGCCCGCGCCGTCATAGGTCGCGCCCAGCGGGTAGGCCCGGCCCGGCCACACCTCTCCGGTGGGCGTGGGAGCGAGGGCGTCTGCGGTGGTCATGGCGCTTTCAATACCCTGCTGTCGCCGCCGTCAAACTGTGGGCCACGCCTCGCGTTGCCGGAACTGAGCGGAAAGCCTTGTGGCATAGGTGATCACGGCTTGAGTATGACCTTGACCGCACCGTCCTGCTTCTTCTGGAAGATGTCGTAGGCGTGCGGGGCCTGGTCCAACGGCAGCACGTGGGTGGCGAAGTTGTCGACGCCGAGCGGGTCGTCATCGGTCAGCAGCGGCATGATGTCGTCGACCCACCGCTTGACGTTGGCCTGCCCCATCCGCAGCGTCACCTGCTTGTCGAACAGGGTGAGCATCGGTAGCGGGTCGGCGGTCCCGCCGTACACGCCGCTGAGCGAGATCGTTCCGCCGCGCCGCACGATGTCGATGGCCGAGTACAGGGCGTTGAGCCGATCCACCCCGGCGGTCTGCATCAGCCGCTTGCCCAACGCATCCGGCAACACGCCGGTCACCTGCTGCGCCAGTTTGGCGGCCGGCGAGCCGTGGGCCTCCATGCCCACCGCGTCGATCACCGAGTCGGTTCCCCGGCCGTCGGTCAGGTCGCGGATCGCGTCACCGATTGAGGAGTCGAGCCGCCCCAGATCGATGGTGTGGATGCCGCGTTTGGCGGCGCGGCCCAGCCGTTCGGGCACCAGGTCGACGGCGATGACGCGGTAGCCCAGGTGGTCGGCGATGCGGGCGGCCATGTCACCGATGGGACCCAGCCCGAGCACCGTCACCGAGCCACCGTCCGGAATGTCGGCGTAGGCGACCGCCTGCCATGCGGTGGGCAACACGTCCGATAGGTAGACGAACCGCGAATCCGGCGGGCCCACAGGCACTTTGATGTGAGTGAATTGGGCCTGGGGCACGCGTAGCAGCTCGGCTTGGCCGCCCGGGATTTCACCGTAGAGCTCCGAATAGCCGAACAGCGCCGCCCCCATGCCCTGGTCGCGCACCTGCGTCGTCTCGCACTGGGTGTAGAGCTGCTGGCCGCACATGTGGCAACTGCCGCAGGAGATTTGGAACGGGATGACGACCCGGTCCCCCACCCGCAGGTCGCCTGTTTGCGCGCCGACCTCCCGCACGATGCCCATCGCTTCGTGCCCGAGGATGTCGCCGGGGTTCATGAACGCTCCGAGGATCTCGTAGAGGTGCAGGTCGGAGCCGCAGATGTTGGTCGAGGTGACTTCCACAATGGCATCCGTCGGTTGCTCGATCTTCGGGTCGGGCACCGAATCCACCCGCACGTCGCGCTTGCCCTGCCAGGTAACAGCCTTCATACGGCTGGCACATACCCGTCTTGCACTCGTCGAAACCGCGCCGCGGCTGGGGGCTCATCCGGCGCGGGCAGCGCTCGACGGCGAGCCGGCGGGCAATGATCGCGGCCGGCCGCGTTTCAGCCAGGCGGCCACGGCGCAGTGCCCGCGAATGATCAAACCAAAGATCTTGGGCGCCAGCAGTTTTGATCGTCGTGCCGAACTGCCCCGAGACTCGTGGTCAGTGGCGGTGGCCCTTGAGCGGGTGCTCGCTGTCTATCAGCGCCGCCGCGATGTCGATGAGCCTGATGTTGGATTTCTGCGAGACCCGGGTGAGCAGTTCGAACGCTTCGACGGCGTCGAGGTTGAATCGCTCCATGACCACGCCCTTGGCCTGGCCGATGATGTCGCGGGATGCCAAGGCGCTGCGAAATTGGTCCTGCCGGCGCATCATCGACCACGCCAGCGCGATGTGCGTTGCGAACACCGCCCCGACCTCCACGGCGTCCTCGCTGAAGGCCTGCGGGCGCTCGGCATAGAAGTTGAGCGCTGCCATGCTGGTGCCGTCGATGAACAATTCGTACGACAGGATCGAGCGGATCGGCGTCCGCTCGAGCGCCAACCGGCGATAGCGCAACCAGCGCTGTTCGGCGTTCAGGTCGGCGATGTGCATGATGTGGTGCTCCCAGGCGGCCGCCAGACACGGCCCTTCGCCGGCGCTGTTCTGGATCGCGTCGAGCACCATCGGGTAACGATGCGTGGCGACCACGCTGCTGACCGACTTGTTCTCCTCGGCCAGGGTGATACCGGCGTACTGGGAGCCGGTGACGTGGTCGACCCCGCTGTCGATGAGCTCGTGCAACCCGGACGCGGTATCGCTTTGTTCGCGCTGCAGATTCGCCACCAGCTCTACGAGCTGAGCGACGATCGTGGCATTGCCTTCCCGCATAAGTTCACCCCCGGAGCCGCCTGGCCCGCAGAGCCCCTTCTCGCCTTCATGGCGCCATCCATACGCGTGCGAATGCAAACGCCCAACGAGAAGTCTATGGGCCATCCAACGAAGCGCAAGGCCGCTTAACGAACCGGTCCGAGGGATACCGGCCCGTCACCCGGGCTACCCGCAGAGCCCGAACCCTCCGTAGCCAACCCTGACGTCAGAAACCCTTCCCAGCCAATGTCTTTCGCGGCCACCGGATACCAAGACGGGACGGGCCTCGCGACCCGTCTCCGATACACGCCTACACTCGGGACGGTGACCTCCATTGTGATCGTGGGAAGCGGCTTCACCGGATTCACCTGCGCCCGTCGCCTGGCCCGCATCATGCGCCGGCGACGCGTCCCCGTCGACATCACGATGATCTCCCCGGTCGACTACATGCTGTACACGCCGCTGTTGCCCGACGTCGCCGGCGGGGTCGTCGATGCCCGCTTTGTCGCTGTCCCCCTGGCCAATTCGCTCAAGGGGGTGCGCGCGGTGCGTGGCCGCGTGGACGCAGTGGATTTCACCCAGCGCACGCTGACCTATTGCGATCCCGAAGAGCGCAGCCATTCGATGTCCTGGGACCGGCTGGTGCTGACGCCGGGGTCGGTGACCCGGCTGTTCGATGTGCCGGGGCTGGCAAGGCACGCGCGCGGGTTGAAGACCACCGCCGAGGCCCTGTACCTGCGCGACCACTTCGTCGAACAACTGGAGCTGGCCAACATCGAGGACGATCCTCGAGCGGCCGCCGCCCGGCGCACGGTCGTGGTGGTGGGCGCGTCGTATTCGGGGACCGAACTGGTCGCACAGCTGCGGGCGCTGGCCGACGCGGCGGCCAAACAGATGGGCTTCAACCGCGCCGAGGTGCGGTTCCTGCTGCTGGACCTGGCCGACCAGGTGATGCCGGAGGTGGGAAAGCGGCTGGGTGACGCCGCGCTCAAGGTGTTGCGCAAGCGCGGAATCGACGTCCGGCTCGGCATCACCCTCAAGGAGGCGCACGCCGATCACGTTGTGCTCAGCGATGATTCGCGTATCGACACGCGCACCATCGCCTGGGTGACGGGGGTGACCGGCGCACCGCTGATCCAGGACCTGGGGCTGCCGACCGAAAGGGGCCGGCTCAAGGTGCAGGCCGACCTGCAGGTGCCGGATCACCCCGAGGTGTTCGCGGCCGGTGACGCGGCCGCGGTACCCGATCTGACCCAGCCGGGGAAGATCACCCCGCCGACCGCCCAGCACGCGACCCGGCAGGGCAAAGCGCTGGCCCGAAACGTCGCCGCCAGCCTCGGCTATGGCAGCAGTAAGGAATACAAACACCGCAACCTCGGCCTGGTGGTCGACCTCGGGCCGCGCTATGCGGTGGCCAATCCGCTCAACATCCACCTGTCCGGGCTGCCCGCGAAAGCCGTCACCAGGTCCTACCACCTGTATGCGATTCCCCGCGGCGTCAACCGGTGGGCGGTGTCGCTGGCCTACCTGACCGACGCGCTGTTCACCCGTTCGGTCGTGTCGATCGGGTTGACCTCCGAGGACGACGCGCAGTTCACGGCCAGCGAAGGCATCCCGATGCCGAAGACGAGCTGAGCCGACCGCGTCTCGGGGTTCAGCCCTCGGCCGACTGCTGGGCCATCGCGTAGGCGAGCTGAAGAAAGTCCGCGCCCGCCAGCGCGCTGAACACGCCGGCGACCAGCCGGGTGAACCGCGGCGCGAACACCAGGCCGATGGCAAATCCGGTGGCCACCCACATGTCCAGGCAGAACGGGCAGGTCAACAACTCTCCCAGGCTGTGCCGCAGCGGGCTTTGCTCGCGGACCTCTTCCTGGACTTCGGCCGGGCCGCCGGTGCCCGCGTAGCGGGTGAACGGCGCGCGCAGCGGGCTCGTCACGGCGTCCTTGGTCAGGGTTCGCGACAGCTTGTGGGTGCCCAGGGTGAGAATGAGCAGGTCCTGGACCCGCCACCGGGTGGGCAACGTGCGACCGGTGGCCAGCGCCGCCAGCACCGCGGCGACCACCACCGTGCTGTAGACGGCCATGACGGCCAGGTAGCCCCCCAGCGGCCGGTCGTTGTCGCCCCGGTAGGCGTCCGCTTCTTGGCGTGCGCCATCGACGACCTGGGCACCGGTTTCCGTCAACTCAGCCATCGCTTCTCCTAGAACGCATAGCGGGACGGGTACCCGGCCTGGGCCGCTGCAATCGGCGACGGCTCAGACGGTGTCCGGCTCGGAGCGCTTCGCCGTTTTCGCGGCCTCTCGCAATGTGCGGTTGGTGGACCGCAGATCGGTATTGGCCGCCGACAACGTGGCATTGTGGTCCTCGAGATCGAGGATGCGCGCGACGCCGGCCAGGTTGACCCCGGAATCGACCAGCGCTGTGATGCGCTTGATCCTGGCCAGATCATCGGCGCTGTACCGGCGGGTGCCGCCTTGGCTGCGCGACGGCGCGATCAGGCCGTAGCGTTCGTAAAGCCGCAGCGTCTGCACCGCAGTCCCGGACAATTCGGCGGCCACCGAGATGCCATACACCCCATGGTCGGACGCCGGAGCATCCGCGTTACCGCGGTAGTCGACCATCGCGCCTCCCCTTTACCTTCCCGCTTAGAAAATCTGTTTAGCATACTTGCGTCTTTCTGTCGACGGTGCTATACAAAATCTATGTCATTGGACATAGGAAATTGCCGACCCACAGCCTAGATTGGAGTGAGAGGTGACCACCATGCTGATGCGTTCAGACCCGTTCCGTGAGCTCGACCGCTTCGCCCACCAGGTCCTCGGTACCGCCGCCCGTCCGGCGGTGATGCCGATGGATGCATGGCGCGAAGGCGAGAACTTCGTCGTCGAGTTCGACCTGCCCGGCATCGACGCCGACTCGCTGGACATCGACATCGAGCGCAATGTGGTGACGGTGCGCGCCGAACGACCGGCCGTCGACCCCAACCGCGAGATGCTGGCCACCGAGCGGCCGCGCGGCGTGTTCAGCCGCCAGCTGGTACTCGGCGAAAACCTCGATACCGACAAGATCGAGGCGTCCTATTCCGAAGGCGTTCTGCGCCTGCACATCCCGGTGGCCGAGAAGGCCAAGCCGCGCAAGATCACGGTCGGCCGCGGCGACGGCCACAAGGCGATCAACGACAAGGCCTCGGAACGCGAGGTCATCAACGCCTGACCGACGGCGGGCCGGGCGGCGGCCGTACCCACACCGGCATGCGGCCGCCGCACCCCCGGCTCCTGGCGACCGGATACACGATGAAATGGGAACTCGACGGCCAAACCGCCAACGTTGAAGAGGCGTTGGGCGGCGGCGCCGCGCAACCGGCGGGGTGGTTTCGGTTCTACTTCACCGACCAGCGCTGGGAATGGTCCGAGCAAGTGCAACGCATGCACGGCTACGAGCCCGGCAGCATCACCCCGACCACCGAACTGGTGCTGTCCCACAAGCATCCCGAGGACCGCGGCAACGTCGCGGCCACCATCGATCAAATCGTCCACACCCGCCAGGCGTTCAGCACGCGCCACCGGATCGTCGATACCCGGGGAAAGGTGCACCACGTCGTCGTCGTCGGAGACCGGCTCTTCGACGACGACGGTGACGTGATCGGAACGCACGGGTTCTACATCGAGGTCTCCGCGCCCTACGAACAGGCGCGCGAGGACGCCATGAGCGCGAAAGTCGCTGAGATCAGCGAGAATCGGGCCGGCATCGAGCAAGCCAAAGGCATGCTGATGCTGATCTACGGCATCAGCGACAGCGCGGCTTTCGAGTTGCTCAAGTGGTTGTCGCAGGAAGCCAACGTCAAGCTGCGACCGCTTGCCGAGCAGATCGCCCACGACTTCCGCAACGCCGGCCTGCCGCTGAACACCCAGTCGGAATTCGACCATCTGCTGTTGACCGCGCACGAACGCGTCCAAAGTAACCGCCAATAGCGGTTGCAGCCAAGGCTTTTCGGTGCTCAGTGGTCGAGCATCGGGGCGACCCAGTGCACCCGGGTACCGCCCCCGGGCCCACCGGTGATCGCACAGCTTCCGCCGAGTTGCTCGGCGCGCCGCTTCATGTTGGCCAGGCCGCTGTATCGGGTGTTGCCGGCCGGTATGCCGCATCCGTCGTCGATGACGTTGAGGATGAACATGTCCGCGACGCTGATCTCGACGGTCAGCCGCGACGCTCCCGAATGACGAAGGGCGTTGCTGACGGCTTCGGTGGTGACCGCTTCGGCGTGATCGGCCAGCTCGGCGCTTACGGCGCTCATCGGCCCGTCGATGCGCAGGGTCGTGCGGACATCACGGTTTCCCGTCAGGTCGGCCACCACCCGCTGGATGCGCTGCCGGAAATCACCACTGGCGGCCACCGGGGATTTGAGCGCGAAGATCGTGGTGCGGATTTCCTCGATGATCGTCTGCAGATCGTCGAGCGTGCGGTTGAGCCGGTCGGCCACCTCCGGCGAACGCGCCCGGGCCAGGGTGCCCTGCAAATTCATCCCGGCCGCGAAGAGCCGTTGGATGACGTGGTCGTGCAGGTCGTGCGCGATGCGTTCCCGCTCGGCCAGAATGCTCAACCGCCGGGCGTCCTCGCGCGCCGACGCCAGCACCAGCGCGATCGCGGCGTGGGTGGCGAAGTCACTGACCAGATCCAGATAGCTCTCGTTGAACGGCGGCTGCTCGGCGCCGCGGGCGACGGCGATCACCCCGACGACCTCGTCGCGGGCGCGCAGCGGCATCAGGATCGCCGGACGCTGCCCGACGTCGGTGAAGGACTGGATCGGGTAGCGCAGCTCCTCGGTGATCAACGGTTCCCCGGATCGGAACACCGTGCCGCTGGTGGAGCCGTGCACCGGAACCCGCTGCCCGAGCACCTCAGAGGCGTGCAACCCCACCGCGGCGGACACCACCAGCGTGTCGACCTCGTCGTCGGACGCGTCGGCGTCGGCCGGCACCAGGACGATCGCCTGTTCGGCCTCGGTCAGCAGACGCGCGCGTTCGGCGATCAGTTGCAGGGGGCGCCGATGCGGTTCGGGACGCGCCAGCAGCGCGGTGGTGATCTCGCGGCTCGCCTCCATCCACTTCACCGACGTCCGCTCGCGTTCGAAGAGCTGTGCGTTGTCGATGGCGACGGCGGCCCCGAACGCCAAGGCCCGCGCGGCAACCTCGTCGGGCTCGGAGAACACCAGCGCCGGATCGACGTGGGTGAGATACAGGTTGCCGAATACGGTGTCGCGGATAGTGATCGGGACCGCGAGGAAGGCGCGCATCCGCGGATGGTGTTCGGGAAAGCCGACGGCGGCGTGGTGCGTGGTCAGATCGTCCATCCGCAGCGCGGGCGTATCCAGCAGCGACAAACTCAACAGGCCCTTGCCGACCGGCAGGTGCCCGATGCGCCGGACCGTCTCGACGTCAATGCCCTCGTGGACGAACGAGATCAGGTTGCCCTCGCGATCGCGGATCGCCAGCGCGCCATAGGGGGCGGAGGTCAATTCCCTTGCCGCGCTGATGATCCGGTGCAACGTGGCGTCCAGATCGAGACCCGCGCCGATCTCGACGATGACCCGCAGCAGCTGCTCCATCTGATCACGCGAGGCCAGCAGCTCGTCGAGCTGGGCGTGCATCTGGCTGACCAGCTCGCGCTGCCCGAGTCCGGCGAAGGCCGAGCCCTTCTCGCCGCCGCTCACCCCGACCAGTCCGGCGCACTCGACGGTGGGCCGGACCGCTGATTCAGTTTCGACGCGAACACCGCCGCCTGGGTGCGGCGCTCCATGCCGAGCTTGGCCAATAACCGGGATACGTAGTTCTTCACCGTCTTCTCCGCGAGGAACATGCGCGCGGCGATCTGTCTGTTGGTCAGTCCCTCGCTGAGCAGTCCGAGCAGCGTGCGTTCTTGCTCGGTCAATCCGGACAGCGGGTCCTTGCGCGCGGTCGTGCCGCGCAGCTTGGACATCAGCGCGGCCGCGGCGCGGTTGTCGAGCAGCGATTTGCCGGCGCCCACCTCTTTGATGGCCTGGGCCAGCTCCATGCCCTTGATGTCCTTGACCACGAATCCGCTGGCGCCGGCCAGGATCGCCTCGAGCATCGCCTCATCGGAGGTGAACGACGTCAGCATCAGGCAGCGCAGGTCGGGGTGATCCGCCACCAGGTCGCGGCACAGTTCGATGCCGTTGCCGTCGGGTAGCCGAACGTCGAGCACGGCAACGTCGGGCTGCAACGCCGGGATGCGCGCCTTCGCCTCGGCCACCGTGCCCGCCTCGCCGACGATCTGGAGATCCGGATCGGAGGCGAGTAGATCGGAAAGACCGCGACGGACGACCTCATGGTCGTCGACCAGGAACACCTTGACCATGGCGAGCCCTTTCCTGCCGGTCTGGCAACTGGAAAGATTGCGACCGACCCACCCAATATCCCATATTTCGAAGGCAGCCGCCGGGACGCAACGGGTTCAACGACTTTGGTCCCCACGGGTCGGGACCTTCGGCCGACGCCCCGGCCGGTGATGCGCCAATAGTGTTGCGGCCGTGGTCTATTGCGGCGTCAACCGCACCCGCGGAAAGGAGCTTTCGATGACCGATGAGGGAGTCGTCATCCTGCCGGTGCACGAGTGCTGGGAACTGCTGGGCAGCGCGGCGCTGGGGCGGCTGGTCACCTACGCCGACGGCCAGCCCGATATCTTCCCGGTCAACTACGTCGTCCAGCGCCGAACCGTGCTGTTCCGCACCGCGGGGGGCACCAAGCTGGTCAGCTCCGCGATCAACAATCGGGTGCTCTTCGAAGTCGACGACCACAACGTCGCCGAGGCGTGGAGCGTGATCGTCAGGGGCAAGGCGCGCTCGCTGCACACTCCGGAGGAACTCGAGGAGGCCGAGCGCGCGCAGGTGCTGCCGTGGACCAGGCCGGAGAAGACGCACTATGTGCGCATCGTGCCGGAAAGTGTCACCGGCCGCAGGTTCCAGTTCGGATCACCACCGAGTGACGTTTAGCGCCCGCGGTCAGCTCGCCCACTCGACGAAGTCGTCGAGGTCACGTCGCGGCGTCGCCGGCAGCGGATCGGCGTTGATCGGCGCCCAACCCACCCGGAGCAGCATCTGCGGGTAGTTGCTGTCGCCGAAGATGTCGCGGCGTACGGCCTCGCGGGTGCCGGCCGTCTCCAGCGGTTCGGTGACCGGGCAACTGGCCAGGCCGGTTGACGTCGCGGTGAGCAGCACCGCGCTGGTGGCCTCACCGGCGCGGAGCTGGGCCAACCGGTCGTCGTGGCGGGTGCCCAGCGCAAGCACCACCGCGTTGTCGTCGGCCGGGGACGAGTCCGGTGCCATCGGCAGCGCCGCACCCGCGAACAGCCGGCTCGGGATCTTGGCCTGCGGGTCCGATATCGGCGCATTGCGCGCGGGCACCCCGGCGACCGAGAAGTAGCGCCCACTCCATGCCGCCAGCTCGACGAGATAGTCCTGGGTCAGGTGATCACGGACCGACTGCGCGACGATGCCGTGCAGCGCCTCGATGTCTTCCACCTGACACATCGTGACGCCGGTGCGCGCGGCCCGCGCCGCCATCAGCGCGATGTCGCCCATGGGCACCGGCCAGGAGCTGTAATAACGCCGATCGGTGCGCCGCCGCGGTATCGCCGCGGCCAGTGCGATGTCGACGGAATCGGCGGGGTACGGCGAAAGCTGCAGCGTGGCGAGGTGATTCGGGTCGGCAACGTTCGGCAGCCGCAACACCTTGGACCGCCACCCCACCGCCGCGAACGCCGCAACGCAGTGGTGCAGCGCCGTGCCGCAACTCAGAACCAAGTCGCGGCCATCGGGGTCGGTGTTGGGCAGCTGGCGGCCGGCGTCGGCGTGCAGCTGCAGGCTGGTCGCGTCGACGCGCCACCGCCACGGTTGGGTGTTGTGCACCGACGGGGCGCGTGAGGCCAGCGTCAGGGCGGTTCGGATCGTCCCGGCGTCCGGAAAGCGGTCGTTCATGCCATGGTCCCCCTTCTCTCCTAGCGCCTTGCCGGTATCCACCATCACGCGTTGTTCTCGACAGCACGAGGGCAGGACGGCTCTAACTCGAGGGACTTTCGGCCAATCTCCGTGGCCGCCCCGCCGCGGGGCCCTTCGCCCCTATGCTGACGACGATGGCGAACCACGGCCCCGATCCCACCACGCCCCTGTGGCGCGCGGCCCAGGTGTTCCGGCTGCTGAGCTGCATCTACGCCACCGGCTTTCAAATCGCGATCAATCCGGATCTAATGCGGCCGGTGCTGGGCTGGGTGCTCTTCGGCGCGCTGATCGGCTGGAGCGCGGCCTGCGCGGTCGCCTACCTGCGCGGCTTCGGACGCCGGCCGGCGTGGGTGCTGGCCGAGCTCGTGGTCGTCGTCCTGCTGATGTGGTCGAACAGTCTCGTCGCGAGCCCGCACTGGGCGGCCGAGAACCAGACCTGGCCGACGACGTTGTGGGCGAGCAACCCCACGATCTCCGCCGCCATCCAGTTCGGCCCCGCCGGCGGAATGCTGACGGGCCTGGCGGTGATGGCCACCAATTTCGCGGTCAAGGATTACCTCGCGCTCAACCTCGGGCACAACGCCACCGTCATCATCGAACTGGCGATCGGCATGGCGATCGGGATGGCCGCGCAGACAGCACGGCGCGCCCACGCCGAGCTGCAACGAGCGGCCCAACTGAGCGCCGCGGTGGCCGAACGCGACCGATTGTCCCGGCAGGTCCACGACGGAGCGATCCAGGTGCTGGCGCTGGTCGCCAAGAAGGGCCATGAGATCGGCGGCGCCACAGCAGAACTCGCCGACCTGGCCAGCGAGCAGGAGCGCGCGTTGCGGCGCTGGCTGGCGGGCACGGACATCGAGGCGGATGCCGACGGGGTGACGCTCGACCTGCGCTCACTGCTGCGGTGCCGGGAATCCGATCGCTTCTCGTTCAGCCTGCCCGGCACCCCGGTGCCGCTGGGGCGTTGGGCGGCAACGGAACTCGACGCCGCGGTGGGCAACGCGCTGGACAACGTCATCGCCCATGCCGGTCCGGAGGCGCACGCGTACGTGCTGGTGGAGGACCTCGGCGATTCGGTCGTGGTCAGTGTCCGCGACGACGGGGTGGGGATTGCCGCCGGCCGACTCGAGGAGGCGTCTCGTCAGGGACGGCTGGGCATCGCCCAATCGATCGTGGGACGCCTGACGGCGCTGGGCGGCAGCGCCGAATTGCACAGCGCCCCAGGGGAGGGCACCGAGTGGGAGTTGTGCGTGCCACGCCGGAAGGAACGCCATGGCGGATGACGAGACGCCGACGAGCGTGATGGTCGTCGACGACCACCCGATCTGGCGTGACGCGGTCGCCCGCGACCTGGCCGAGGAGGGCTTCGCGGTGGTCGCCACGGCCGACGGCGTGGCCGCCGCGGGGCGGCGGGCCGCCGTGGTCAAGCCCGACGTGGTGGTGATGGACATGCAGCTGACCGATGGCGACGGTGCGCAGGCGACCGCCGCGGTGCTCGCGGTGTCACCGTCGACGCGGGTGCTGGTGCTGTCGGCATCCGACGAGCGCGATGACGTGCTGGAGGCGGTCAAAGCCGGTGCGACGGGATACCTGGTCAAGAGCGCCTCGAAAGCCGAACTGGCACAGGCGGTGACGGCCACCGCTGCCGGCCGCGCAGTGTTCACCCCCAGCCTGGCCGGGCTGGTGCTGGGCGAATACCGGCGCATCGCGCAGAGCAAGGACGACGGGCCCGCCCGCCCCAGCCTCACCGAACGAGAAACGGAGGTGCTGCGCTACGTGGCAAAAGGACTGTCCGCCAAGCAGATCGCCGAGAGGCTGTCGTTGAGCCACCGCACGGTGGAAAACCATGTGCAGGCGACCTTCCGCAAGCTCCAGGTCGCCAATCGGGTGGAACTGGCGCGCTACGCCATTGAGCACGGCCTGGACGAAGAGCCGTGACCCGCGGGGCGGGCGGATAACCGCACTTGCCCCGCGGGCCGACGCCTCTGGGCTACCGCGTCGCGGCGTGGCCTCCGCCGACCGGTACCGCGCCCTTGTGCTGGGCCATGATTCGCGCGCTCACCAGTGCGGTCACCACCACGGCCATGCACACCAGCCCGTCGTCTTTGAGGCCCCACCTGATCGCCGCGAGCAGCGCCACGCCGGCCGCGCACAGCAGGGCACCGACGGCCACGCCCCGGCCCCGTGACGTCACCGCGGGCGCGCCGTCCCAGCCGGACAGCGGGTTGTTCTCCAGCGGCCGCAGCGCAACGAACAGCACCGCCACCGTGACGACCACGATGAGCACCTGCGCGAGGCTGATGGCGAGGAAATCATGCGCGCCCGGAAAGCGTGGGCAGCCAAGGTAATCGAAGATCAGGTGCACACCCAGCAGCACCGGCATGTGCCACAGGTACAGGGTCATCGCGCCCGAGTTGCCGATGGCGGTCCACCACCACACTCGCGGCCGCTGCGCCCAACGCGCGATCGCCGGTGCGGCCGCGATGGCCAACGCGCTCAGGATGATTGCGTGGCCGGCCAGCAGCAGTGACGGCGGGCTGGTGTTGGACAGGTGGTGATCGCCGGTGCCGACCATGCTGATCTGATACGGTCCCCAGTGCACCAGCGCGACATCGACGGCGAGGAAGACGGCGGCGACGGTCAGCGCGGCGCGGCCACCGAGCAACCGGCGCCGGTAAGCCACACCGAACATCGCGGGAATCAGCCAGACGGCCAGGTTCAGATAACCCAGCGGCATCAGCGCCGGCCACTGCAGGCGGATCACGTCGATCAGCGCGATCGTCCCGAAGACCGCCGCCACCCCGGCGGCCAGGCGCCCGGCCGTGGTGATGCGGTACAGCACCGGCATGGCGGCCAGCACCAGAACGTAGGCCCCCAAAAACCACAGCAGCTGCGTGCTGACACCGGCGATCGGCTCGTAGACGTGTTGCGGCAGCGCCCGATACAGCACGGTCAGCGTCACTGCCCAGAACGCCAGATAGTAGAACACCGGCCGGAACAGCCTGGTGCAGCGCCTCATCAGCCAGTCGCCCCAATTGGTGCCCGGCGCCCAGGAGGACACGCACGCCGCGGCGCCGGCGAAGAAGAACAGCGGCATGATCTGCAGCAGCCACGTCATCGCCTGAAACAGCGCCGAGGTGGTGAGCAGGTTGTCCCAGATCAGGACGTTGTTGCGGATGATGCTGGCCGCCATCACGGTATGGCCGAGCACCACGCCGACCAGCGACGTGATGCGGATGACGTCCAGGACGCGATCACGATCGGCCGGCGTACTCGCGGCCACCTCGGCGACGTCGGGAAACCTGACAAGAGTGGTCATGGGAGCGGAACTGCCCTTCTGTGGTGTGAACGCCGAAGCGTTGTGGTGGAGCAGGAATCGTGCGATGAGAAAAGCATCGCCGGTGGCGCGGGCGCGGGCGTGCGCACTTCTACGCGTAGGCGCTGAGTAGTTCTACTCAGCCCGCGGAGTTGAGCGGGTCGTAGTCGGCCAGCAGCTTTTCGATGCGGGCCTCATCGAGTCGCACCCGGACGGTCGCGGCCTCCTGTTGGTCGCGGATCACCTTGGCCAGGGTGAACGCGCTCGACACCAGGAACAGGAAGGTAACACCGAGGAACAATCGCGGCCACGGGTCAAGCGGCAGGAAGTAGATCCCGCCGAGCGCGGCGAGGAAGCTGATCGCGAACGCGACGGCGGCCTGGACGAAGAAGGCGGCGGTGGTTTTCGACGTGCTGTTGGGGATGGTCATGCCAATCAGACTGCGGCAGCACACCACCCGCGAGGATCCGTAAGACTACTCAGATTCGGCGGTGCGATCGCCCGGCCGCGCCAGCAGCACCGCAGCGGCGCCCGCGGCAGCCACCCCGATCGCGGCGGCGATCACCGTCGCCACCTCCACCGAGGCGAACCCGGAGTCGGCGAGCGGTTTGACCACGGCCACCACGCCCAGGGCGGGCATCACCAGCCGAACCCACCAGGCCACCACGCTGTCCCCGGGTAGTCGCGAATTAGCCTCTGTGACAAACACATACAGTGCCATCAACAGCAGGGGTGCTGCGCCCAGGATCGCCAGGCCGATCCAGCGCGCGCCGTGCGCCGAGACGACGGCGCCAACCAACGCGACGAGGGCGACGACCGCCAGCCGCAGGCCCGCGCCGGCCGGCGCCCCGCGCATGACCGCCAGGCCCGCGGCGGCGCGCACCGCGGCCCAGGCGGAAACCAACGCGGCGGCCACCGCCAACGCGAGGCCGGCCACCGCGAGCCACCGCCGGCCCTCGTCGGCATAGAACTCGGGCACCGCCTCGGCCAGCATCTTGGCGCTCCATCGCCACGGGCCTATCACGCCCTGGTGATCGCCCACCCACAACACCACCGCCACCGCGGCCACCAGCACGACGGCCAGCGACATGGATCGTCCCGGCCTGGCGACGCGCGGGATGCGGACGGTGAGCAGTTCGACGCCCACCATTCCCAGGCCGAAGCCGACGAGCTGGCCGGACAGCGGGCGCGGTGTTGCGGCCGTCCCGATGACGACGGGGTCGGTGCTCAACGCGACGAGGGCGGTCACCGACACCGCGAGGCAGCCGTAGAGGAGCAGGCCGGCGAGCACGAGCGGCAGCGCCAGCGTCGCCACGACGCGCGTCGACGCCCAACAGGCGGCGGCACCGACCACCACCGCCACGACTGCGGCGCCGACCGGCAGCCACGACACGATCTTGACGGGGTCTTGATCTGGCCAAAGCAGCTGCAGCAGTTGCAATCCGAGCGTGGCCGCGAACTCCGCGGCCAACACCAGGTAGGCAAGCAACTGAACGATGCCCGCGGCCGTCCCCACTTTCGGGCCCAGGGCGGCGCCGATCAGCTCGGCGGTGCTGCGCGCGTGCGGCGCGTGGCCGCGCAGCCGCGCCAGCGCGTAGATCACCGGAATCATCACCACCGCGCCCACCAGGGCGCCCAGCCCGTACCACGCCGCGGACGCGATCACGGCCATGCTCAGCGCGGCGGCCCGCCATGTTCCCAGCACCGGCTCCCCCGAGCCCGTCTCCGGCCGCGCCGGCGCGGGTAGCGATTTCTTCGGCATCGCCTAAGCATGACGTAGCGGCGCTGAATTGATCAACGAACGCGCCTCGGTCACGCCCGCGAACCAGCAACACGACGCCTTGCATATGGCTCAATAAATCGCTTAGTATCTAAGCGAATTTTGCCGGTGCGTCGGAAGGGGTCTCAAGTGCCCACGGCGGTCAAGACAAAGCGAGCCCGTCTCGTCGACTTGCTGCTCGGCTCGCTCGCGCGTCGATACAGCACGGCCGCAGTGCTTTTCCACCACGCGGTCGCCGAGAAGTTAGGGCTTGGCCCCACGGACACGAAGTGTCTTGATCTGCTGCGTGAGCGATCCGCGATGACGGGCAGCGAACTCGCCGCGGCCACCGGGTTGACCACCGGTGCGATCACCGGTGTGGTGGCGCGCCTGGAGAAGGCCGGTTACCTCCACCGCGATCCGCACCCGCAAGACGGACGCAAACAAATCCTGCGTCCGGTCGAGGCGCGGTTTCAACAGGTACACGACGTGTTCGGGCCGTTTCGTGGCGATCTCGCGACCCTGTTGTCGGAGTTCGATGAGCACCAGCTCAACGCCATTGCGCGGTTTCTCGCCGAAGGAACCGAGATCACGTTCAGACATGCGGCGCTACTGCGAGCTCAGCCGTTTTCTGCCGACGACAGATCGGGCGGCTACCGTGGCAAGGCGCCGCGATGAGCGTGCTGGAAGTCGAAGGGGCCCAGCTGTATTACGAGACCCGCGGCGACGGCCCGCCGATGTTGCTGATTCCCGGCGCCAACGGCGATGCGGGCGTCTTTGAGCCGCTCGCCGACAGATTGTCCGCACACTATCGGGTAGCGACATACGACCGGCGGGGCTTTAGCCGCAGTCGCCTTGCCGGCCCACAAGATTACTCACGGCGATTGTCCACCGACGCCACGGACGCGCGGCGCCTCATCGAGCACGTGGCGGGCGGCGGAGAGGCCACCGTCTTCGGTACCAGTTCTGGAGCCGTTGTGGCGCTGCGTCTCCTGCTCGAGCACGCCGACGTGATCGATACCGCCGTGTTGTTCGAGCCGGCCGCCATGTGCTTGCATCCGCAAGGCCGGCAATGGATCGAGTTCTTCGCCTACGTCTATGACGTATACCGGCGCGCGGGAACGGACCCGGCGTTGAAACTGTTCCGCGAACGTACGTTTCCGGCGGTAGACCACGCGGTCATGCAGCGGTCCAGAAATCCAAACTCCCCGCACGCGGTGGCGAACGCGGTCTACTGGTTCGAGCGTGAGCTTCGCGAGTACACCTCGGCGCAGGTGAACACCGAAGCCCTGCGCCCATGGGCCGATCGCATCGTCCCCGCGGTGGGGCGGGAATGCCGAGGCTATCCCAATCACGAGGTGAGCCGTCGATTGGGCCGCCTGCTCGACCGCGATGTGGCCGAAATGCCGGGCGGACACGTGGGTTTCGTGACCCATTGCGACGCGTTCGCTGACGCCCTGCTCACCCGACTGCAACAGGAAACCTCGGCAAGACACGGAACACGGTAAGCGAAGAACCGAACGGGTCGACGCGGGAAGGCAGATGGCGGGATGGACGTACCGTTCACCACCAGATACGGGATCGAGGCGCCCTATTGGCCGGCGGGATTCGCGCTGGGCGGCGTAGCGCTGCTGGCCGTGGCGCGCTCTCGCGGTCGCTGGTGGCGTGCTCCCGCCGCGGCGTTGTTCGCTCAGGCGGCGCTGTATCTGCACACCACGTTGCGCGGAAAACACGTCGCGTGGCGCCGGGAACTGGACCGGCTGGCATTGAATGGCGATGAGCGCCTACTCGATGTCGGCTGCGGCAGCGGTGCGGTGCTGATCGCCGTCGCCAAGCGGCTCCCCCGCGGGCGAGCCGAGGGTGTCGACCTATGGCGCAGCAGGGACCAGTCCGGCAACGATCCCGCGCGTACGCGGGAAAACGCCCGCGCCTACGATGTGGCGGATCGGATCCGGCTGCACACCGCAGACATGACCGAATTGCCCTTTCCCGACGGCTCCTTCGACGTCGTCACCTCGGCGCTCGCGGTGCACAACATCTCCAACTCCGCTGACCGTCGCCGCGCGGTGGCTGAGATGGCCAGGGTCCTCAAACCCGGCGGCAGGCTTGTCCTGGTCGACATCATGCACGTCACCGACTACGCCAGGGTCCTCGCTGACGCGATGACCAACCTCAACTGCCGCGGTCTTGGCATCAACTATTGGTATGGCGCCCCGTGGCTGCCCGCACGCGTGCTGACGGGCACCCGGCGCTGACTTCAGGCATCGATCACGCGTCTATTTTCACGCGCCCGGATTTCGCGCGGGAGACGCAGACCAGCATCTCGTCGTCACCTTCCGCGGTGCGGCCGCGCCGATCGACTTGCCCGTCAAGCACTTTGACCTTGCAGGTGCCGCAGAATCCCTGCTGGCAGGAGTACGCGGTGGTCGAATCGCGGTCGAGCATCACGTCCAGCGCCGACCGGTTCGCCGGCACCTGAAGCACCCGCTGCGAGCGGGCCAGTTCCAGCTCGAAGGGCACCCCGTCGACCACCGGCGGCGGGCCGAAACGTTCGTAGTGCAGCGGCGCGTTCGCGTGTTCGTTGCGGGCGGTGCGCACCGACTCCAGCATGGCGGTGGGACCACACACGTAGACGGCCGTCGCCGGCCCGGCGCCGGCGAGCAAGTCCGACGCGGTGGGGATCCGGCCCCGCTCGTCGTCGGCCCACACCGTCACCCGGTCCGGCGCCACGGCCAGCACCTCGTCCAGCAGCGGCATGTAATCGCGGGTGCGCCCGGCATACACGGCGCGCCAATTGATTCCGCGCTGCTGGGCCGTCTGGATCATGGGCAAAATCGGTGTCACCCCGATGCCGCCGATCACGAATAGCACCTCGCGCTCGTCGGTGACGAGATAAAACGCGTTGCGGGGACCCTCGAACTCGAACCTGTCCCCCACCTTGAAGGTGTCGTGCATCTCGATCGAGCCGCCGCCGCCGTCGGCGATGCGGCGCACCGCGATGCGATAGTCGGTGCGTCGGCCGGGCGAACCACACAGTGAGTACTGCCGGCGGCGTCCCGATGGCAGCCGAACGTCGATGTGCGCGCCGGGCGTCCAGGACGGCAACAACCCACCGGCCGGGTCGGCCACCGTCAGGGCGACGACGTCGGGGGCCAGAAGCTCGCGGTTGATCACCACCGCGGTGGTGGTGCGCTGAACGGGCTGCACGCGCGAGGACGTCCACCGCGACGCCGAGGCCAGGCCGCCGAACAGCGCGCCGACCCCGTACAACGCCGTGTACATGCGATCACGCTTGCGGCGGCCGTAGAGGTCGGCCGGAATGCTGTCCCAGATGCTTTGTGCCACAATCAACCTCACGCCTGGCCGATGCCGCGACGGTCCGCGGACTGGGCGATCAGGTCAACCCACTCGCCGGTGAGCCGGGCGATGACCTCGGGGTATGCGCTGACCACCCAGTGGCCGCCCTCGATCGGGACGACCCTGCCGCCCCTCGGGATGGAACCGGTAAACCGTTGCAGGGCGGGCGATACAAAGTAATCCTGGCGGGCGACGAGCACCTGCACCGCAACGGTGGTCTGCGGCAACCGTTTTCCGGGCGCGAGCATCGGCTTGGGCATGTTGGCGCGGTACAGGTTGAGCCCGTTGAGATAGTCGCGGATGGAGCGGCTGGTCGCGGCGCGCCGATGCCCGGCGCCCCGCGGCCGCCCGATGAGTTCCACCGCCGCAAAGACCGCCACGGTCGCCCGCGACCAGATCGCCAGCTCGGGCACGCCGGGGCACAGAAAGAACCAGATGTAGCTCGAGGCCAAGGCCTGCTTGAGGACGTCGAAGACGCCGCGCGGCGACCGCGGGGACCGCAGGAACCTGCCTGCGTAGTTCAGGTGCGGGCCCGAGATCGACGTGAACGAGGCAACCTTGTTCATCACCGCGTCGTCGGTGACCGCCGCCCAGGCCTGAATCGAGCCCCAGTCGTGGGCCAGCAAATGAACCTGGTCGACCCCGAGGCTGTCGATCACCGCGTCGATGTCCGAAACCAGCTGGCCGAAGCGGTATCCCGCCCGCCTGGCCGGCTTCGACGAATCCCCGGCGCCGCGCACATCGTAGGCCACGACATTGAAGCGGCGGCCCAAGATCTCGGCGACCCCGTCCCACACGTGGTGGTTATCCGGGTAGCCGTGGATGGCCAGGACCGTCGGACGGCCCGGGTCGATGTCGGTGTAGGCGTGCACCGCCAGTCGCACGCCGTCGGAGGCGGCGACCGTGGTTGGGGCCACTTCGGTGGTCATGGTCAGTGCCGTTTCAGTGCGAGGCCCGGGCCGCGGGCGACCGGGCCAGGTAGTCGACGGCGCGCCCGACCCCGCCGAGCTGTGACGGATGAAAACTCGGTGTGTAGTAGGCGCCGATGACCCGGAGGAACTGGAACGGCCCGGGCACCAACCCGCGGCGCGCCGCGCGAAAGTAGTCGCGCCAGCGCGGCTTGGTACCGGGCGGCAGGTAGGGATCGACCGAGTACATGAACCGCACACCGCGGACGAACAACCACAGCAGCGCCGGCGTGATCAGCAGCTGCGTGCGCACCTGCCGCCAGTACCCGCCGCGCAGGTGCTTCATGGTGTCGAACGCGACCGCCTTGTGCTCGACTTCCTCGGCGCCGTGCCAGCGCAACAGGTCGAGCATCACCGGGTCGGTGCCCATTGCGTCGTGTTGTGGGGTGTCGAGAATCCATTCGCCGAGGATCGCGGTGTAGTGCTCGAGGGCGGCGACCATCGACACCCGCTCGAGCAACCAGCTCTGCCGGCGGCGGCTGCTCCACCGCGGCCGGTCACCGATGAGTTGGGTGAACAGCCAACGCATTTGGTCGGTGAACGGCGTCACGTCGATGCCTCTGGCCGCGAAGTGTCCGAGCACCCCCGCGTGCGCCTGGGAGTGCATGGCCTCCTGGCTGATGAAACCCTGCACATCGCGACGCAATTGATCGTCTTTGATCAGCGGCAAGGTGTCCTTGAAGGCGTCGACGATGAATTCCTCGCCCGCGGGCAGCAACAAATGCAGCACATTGCAGAAGTGGGTGGTGAACGGTTCGTTGGGCACGTAGTAGAACGGCAGCGTCGACCAGTCGAAGTCGACGTCACGCGCCTGCAGGACGATCCGCTCGTGGTCGAGCGAGGCGTCATGCGGGCCCGTTGCCTTGTCATCGACGGTGAACATCTTCGCCACCCCTTTCCGTCCTGCGCCAAGTCGTGCGGCTAGGCGCTGCGTTGCGCGTCGTCCTCTACCTCAGTGATCAGACGCTCGCTGCGCAAGAACCGGACCAGATGATCGACCGTCTCGGTCAGGGCCGGCTCGCGCAGCCGGACCTTGGTCAGGCCCCGCCGATGACGGTACTGGGTATTGTCGTAGCGCTTGTCGCGCATGGCCGCGATCTTGTCCGCCGACCGGGTGAGGAAATCGACCAGCGGATACATCTGGTCGTTCGGCGTGCAGCGGCGGTTCAGCTGCTCGGTGAACGACGGGATGTCGTGGTACTCAAAGCGATACCCGTAGCGTTCGGACAGGATGCGGGTGACGTCGGTGAGGTTGTAGTAGTCGTCCGCGGTCATGTTGAAGACGCTGCCCGACTCGTCCGGCAGGCCCATCAGCGTGACGATGTGATCCGCGATCAAGTCCGCCGGCAGCAGGCTGATCTGGTTGAGCGCGTTGACGGCGACCCCGTGCTCGATCATGAACGCCGTCAGGCGCACCAGGATGTCGTCCTGGCTGCCGAAGCCCGCCCGGGTGGGCGAGATCAGCGAGGGCCGGTAGATGCGGACGTCGAGTCCCTTGCGCTGCGCGGCCAGCGCCAGCTGCTCGCCGACCCACTTGGTCTGCGAGTAGCCGAAGTCCAGGCCGGCCATCTTCTCGTTGGCGTCCCACTCCCCGACCACCGGTTCGGTGCTCCAGCCGTAGATGAACGTGCTGGAGACGAGGTGGAAAGCCTTGCGGTGGTTGATCATCGCCAGCCGCAACAGTTCACGGGTGCCCTCCACGTTGGCTGGCCGCAGCGCGTCGTAGGTGCGCACGTAGTTGACCAGCGCGCCGTTGTGCACGACGACATCGACGTCCTTCGCCAGTTGCTGGAAGGCCGCCTCGCCAATGCCCAGCGCGGACTGGGCGAGGTCGCCGCAGACGACGCGCACCCGGGCGCGGACATCGGCTTCCAGCGCCGGGGTCCACAGCTGGGCGCGCCGCAGCGACGCGACGATGCGGTCCAGGCCGTGCGCGGGGTCGGTGGCGCGCACCAATGCGTGCACGGTGTAGGAGGTCCGCGACAGCAGGCTGCTCACCAGGAACGGCCCCAGGAATCCGGTCGCGCCCGTCAGCAACAGGTCGGTGGGCTCGCCCGGCCGCGCCGGCGCCAACTCCGGCAGCGGCAGCGCCGCGTCGGCCCGCATCTGGGCGGCCTCGTGGGCCTCGTACTCGGCGGCAATCTTGTCCAGCGCCCCGCGCAGGGCCTCGAGCGGCTGGCCGGAGCCCTCGCCGAATTGCCTTATCAGGCCGAAGAATTCGGACACCGTCAACCGCTGGAGCAGCCGGGTGTTGACCTCTTCGGCGAGCTCCCCCGCGCCGTTCTCCTCCAGCAGGGCCTGCAGGTCCGTGCGGAGCTCGGCCAGCGCCAGCGAGTCGATGCCGAGATCGGCGAACGAGCAGTCCTCGTCTCCGGTGAGGTCGTAACTCTCGATGAGGTTGCGGAAGCGTTCCAGCGGACCGGCGCCGGCACCCAGTTCGCCGTGTGTCCGGTTGGCGGATTGGTTGACCCAGGTGGCGAAGGCGGGCAGCTCGTCGTCCAGCCACAGCTGGCGCGTCGAAGCGCGCCGGATCTTGCCCGACGTGGTCTTGGGGATGCTGCGCGGCGGCGCGAAGACGATCGCGTGCGGATCGATGTGGCAGTGCCGGCGGATCGCGCGGGCCACGGACTTGGCGTCCGGAAGGTTGTGCTCGTCGCGCACCTCGGCGACGACGATCAGCGCTTCGGACTCGTCGTGCTCGACCGCGAAGGCGGCGACGCAGCCGCTCCGGACGTGCGCGGCCGTGCGCTCGACGACGGCTTCGATGTCGGAGGGGTAGCAGTTGACGCCGCGGACGATGATCAGGTCCTTGCTGCGGCCGCAGACGAAAAGCTCACCCTCGTAGAGGAAACCGAGATCGCCGGTGCGCAGGAAGGTGTGTTCGTCATCGCCGGCGATGTGGGCGCCGAACATCTCGGCGGTGAGCTCCGGACGGTTCCAGTAGCCGGCGCCCTTGGAGGGCCCGGCCAACCAGACCTCGCCGACCCGCCCGTCGGGCAGCGCCTGGCGCGATTCGGGATCGACGATGCGGACCAGCGTCTCCTCGATGGGCTTGCCGCAGCTGACCAACGCGACCTGGTTGCTGTTCTCCGGCAACGCCTTTTCGACGCGCGCGACGTTGCGCTCCAGCCCGCGCTTGTTGACCGCGATGGTCTGGCGCCCGCGGATCGACACGATCAGGGTTGATTCGGCCATGCCGTAGGCGCCCGTCAGCGCCTCGGGCCGCAGGCCGTACTCGGCGAACCGCTGCCGGAAGCGAGCGAAGGTGTTGGCGCGCAGCGGTTCTGCGCCCACCACGATGCATTCGAGGCTGCTCAGGTCCACGCCGGCCAGCTCCGCGGCGGGCAGCTTGTCCTCGCGCAGGCAGTACTCGAGCGCGAAGTTGGGTCCCGGGGTGTGGGTGGCGCGCACGTCGCTGATGAGCCGAAGCCACGACGAGGGCCGGGCGAGGAAGTCCAGGGGCGACATCGCGTGGGTGGACCCGCCCAGCAGCACGATGAACATGTAGGCCGAGATCAGGCCCATGTCGTGATGCTGCGGCAGCCACGAGGCCAGTACCACGTCGCCGGTGAAGGCGGAGCCATTGGCGATGACGTTGGCGTGGGTGACGATCACACCCTTGGGATTGCTGGTCGACCCGGACGTGTACTGCAGGAAGAGCACCTCGCCGGGCGTGTCCGCGACCGGGGCGCCGCCGAAGTCCTGGGCACCGTCGGTGGCGAACCAGGGCAGGTCCGGCAGGCCGGCGTCGGACTCGTCCGTCCAGACGCCCTGCCCGCGGCGCTGGCCGAGCAGCAGGCGGAAGTCGTACTCGAACTGCTTCGTCGACAGCACCGCAGTCGCCTGGCAATCGCGCGCGATGAAGCTGAGCTTGGCCAGTCCGGAATCGAAGGACATCGGCAAGGGCGGGCTGACCGGAACGGCGATGACCCCGATGCGCGCGCACGCATACAGCGCGGCGATCATTTCCAGACCGGGTGGGTAGACCAGCAGCGCACGATCGCCGGACTTGAGGCCGGCCTCTGTGGACAGGTAGGCGGCCAGCTCGCGGGTGCGTTCGGCGAAGGCCTGGTAGGTGTAGTGCTCGAGTTCGCGGCCGTCGGCATCGACGAACCGGAAGAGGGTTTGGTCCGGCCTCTGCGCTTCCCACATCTGCAGGTAATCGATCAGCGTCTCCATCGTAGGAGTGATCCCCCTTCCAGGTTGGCTTAGCCCGAGAACGACTTCCGTCGTGAATATAAAGACTAATGTAGCGCCGTGAGGCCGTCCTGAGCAAAGCGTAGATAGGCATTAAGGGCCGTCGCACACCACATTCACAGGTGAAACTTAAATGGCAGAATTAAATGCACTAATGCTGATCTCCGCGCATACGGACTTCAGTATCTCAGTGGCATGCGAGCTGGCGTTACGCCGGTTCGACCACCTGAGATACTGAACTACGTATCTACGAATTCACGGAATTCGATTGCGCCGCCGATCGGACGCACGGTCACAACAATATTATCTTCGTCACGCCCAATGGCGAAATTGCAAATCGAAAAACGCAATTCGATTCGCGCTGCAGAGCCCACCACGGCGACCGCCCGCCGAACGGCCTGCGTGCCGGGCTAGGCGGGCCGGGCGATGCGGATACGCGGGCCTGGCCGGACCACCAGTTTGACGATGCCCAAAAAGCGCTCCCCGTCGATGATGGGCGACAGCGGTTCGTCCTCGGCCTCGATGACCATCTCACGGCCGTTGACATCGCGTAGCCCGGCGCCGCGGAGCATGCCGTTGGTCAGGGCCGTCGGAAGCTGCGCGACGATCCTGGACGGCCGCAGGTATCCGGCCTGAAAATGCAGCGCACCGGGCTCGGAAGCCTTGGGGAACAACCGAAGTGGGCCGCCGATGCGCAGGTCGATCGCGCCGGCGTGCAGCAGGCTGTGCGTGCGCGACGGGACCTCGTCGCCGTCGATCACCACGCGCGCTTGCGTCGGGGTGAACAGGATGGACGCATAGTTCGGCGTCTTCACTCGGCTGGGGGCGACCTTGGAGGTGATGTAGTCGCCGAAGCTGCGAGCGATCACCCGCGCGACGGCCAGCCGGCCGTGATCGGGAGAGTCGTAATACCGGTCGTAGAAACGGTTTCCGACGCCGCCGGCGGCCAGCCCGAAGCAGAGCCGATGAAACGCCGCGCCGTCGGCGGTGGCGCCGTCGAGCACCAACGTGTCCAGCTCCACCTCGGGCGGGGGCCGATCGTTTTCGGCGGCCGCGGTCAGCGCACGGATGATCGCCTCGGGCCGCCCGCGCACCCGGGCCTTGCGGGCGACGGCGTTGACGCTGCCGCCGTTGGTCGGGACGAACGCGGGCCAGCGTTGCGGATCGCCGATGCAGTGCTCGATCTCGTTGATCAACCAGTGCAGTGCGCCGTCGCCGCCGTCGCCCACCAGGTGGGTGACCCGCGGCGCCAGCTGCGCGATGGTGTCGCACAGCTCCTCGATCGAGTTGGTCTCGTGCACCTCGCCCCAGGGGCCGACGATGCGACGCAGTTCGGCGATGCGATCGCGGGAAGCGGAGCGATTTTTCCGCGCTTTCGGATTGACGATGACGCCTAGATGCATCCGGCGATCCCCGCGGCAGGTGGGGTTTCGCTGGTCATCCCAGGCACGATACCTGGGCGCGGCGGGTGACCGACATCGCTCCCGCCCGCCGCCGCACGGCCCGTCGGCCCACCGGCCGGGGTCGCAAGTGCGAAGTTAGGGTGGCTGCCATGGCCGATTGGACCGCAGCACAGCTGCCCTCGTTCGCCGGACGGACCATCGTCATCACCGGGGCCAACGCCGGGCTGGGCGAGATCACCGCCCGCGAATTGCTCCGGGTGGGTGGCCACGTCATCCTGGCAGTCCGCAACACCGACAAGGGCCACGCGGCCGCCGCTCGCATGACCGGTTCGGCAACCGGTCCCGCGACCGGGACAGCCGAGGTGCGTCAGCTCGACCTGCAGGACCTGTCCTCGGTGCGGCGCTTTGCCGAGGGCGTCGACAAGGTCGACGTCCTGATCAACAACGCCGGCATCATGGCCACCAAGCACGCGGTGACCGTCGACGGGTTCGAGGGTCAGATCGGCACCAACCACCTCGGCCACTTCGCCTTGACCAACCTGCTGTTGCCCAAGTTGACCGACCGCGTGGTGACGGTGTCCTCGCTGATGCACCACTTCGGCTACATCAGCCTCAAGGACCTGAACTTTCAGTCCCGGCCGTATTCGGCCTGGCTGGCCTACAGCCAATCGAAGCTGGCCAACCTGTTGTTCACCAAGGAGCTGCAGCGGCGGCTGGACGGCGTCCCCACAGCGCTGCGGGCCCTGGCCGCCCACCCCGGCTGGTCGCACACGAATCTGCAGGGCAACTCCGGCCGGAAACTGGGCGACGCGGCGGTGCTGGCCGTCGACCGGATCGTGTCCACCGACGCCGACTTCGGCGCCCGCCAGACGCTGTACGCGGTCTCGCAGGATTTGCCGGGCGACACCTTCGTCGGGCCGCGGTTCGGGCTGTACGGCCGCACCCAGCCCACGTGGCGGAACTGGCCGGCAAAGCGCGCGGACACCGCGAGCGCGCTGTGGGAACTGTCCGAGCGGCTCACCGGGACGAAGTTCCCGCTCTGACGCCGTGTTCGCTGGCCCGGTGACCTTCGACGCGCCGGTCGTCCGGGTGGTGGCTAGATTGGATGGGTAGCGCCATCGCACCCAGCCAGGAGGTAATGCCATGTCGGACGCGCATCTGGCGGCCATTATCGCCCTGTGTGCCGCGCTGGCGTCCGCGATCGGCAACGTGGTGCGGCAGCGTTCCGCGCAGGAGGTCACCGACAAACGGGTGGGCCACCTGACGTTGTTCGGCATGTTGCTGCGCGACAAGCGTTGGTGGCTGGGCGGTTTGGGGGACATCGGCAGTTACGTGCTGCTGGCCGCCGCGCTCGACAAGGGCTCGGTGTTGCTGGTGATGTCGTTGCAGGTCACGGCCCTGCTGTTCGCCCTCCCGATCTATTCGCGGATGACCGGTAACCGGATCACCCGCCGGGAGTGGACCTGGGCGCTGGTGCTGGCGGTGGCGTTGGCGGTGCTGATCGCGGTCGGGGACCCGACCGGCGGCCAGCAGCGGGCGCCGCTACACATCTGGATCGTGGTCGCGGTGGTGATCGGCCCGCTGCTGTTGCTCGGGCTCGTGGGCGCGCGGATCTGGGCGGATCGCCCGGTCGCGGCGCTGCTGTTGGCAGCCGTCGCCGGCACGTTGCTGGCGGTGTTCGCCGTGCTGATGAAGGGCGTGGTGGACATCCTGGAGCACCACCCGGGTCAGGTGTGGGTGTCATTCGAGCTGTACGCGCTGGTGTTCTGCGGGGCGGCGGGAATGGTCTATCACCAATCGGCGTACCGAGCCGGCGCGCTCACCGCGTCGCTGCCGACGATCATCGTGGCGAAGCCGGTGGTGGGCGGGATCCTGGGCATCATCGTGCTCCGCGAGACGTTGGCAGCCGGCGGCTGGGAATGGTTTGTGCTGGCGGCCACGCTGGTTGTGGTGATCGTCGCGACGGTCGGGTTGGCTCGCGGCGAGGCCGCCTCGATGTCGGCCGGCGCGGGCCGGGACGTGAAATCCAGCGCCCGGCCGCCGGCGACCACCCAGGCCTGACACAGGCCGAAAGCGTTGCCCTAACGGCGTTCTCACGACGCCGGCGTCCGCTTTACGGGTTGATGGTGTTGTCGCCGACCTGGCGGCCCCAGACGTATTCGATGGCATAGGGCGATCCGGTGTCCAGGTGGTTGTAGGGCGCGATGCTGTTGCCGGTGTCCATGATCAGCTCGGGCGCCGGCCACAGATCGCGGGTGACCTTCTGCCAGCAGCCAGGAGCGCCGCCCGGCCCGCCGCGCGCGTTCACCCGCGGCAGGTTCTCCGGCCAGATGTACGGGTTGGGTGCGCCGCCGACGACTCCGGCGAT
>NZ_LZKY01000064.1:0-609 GCF_001673055.1 Mycobacterium sp. 1245801.1 | reverse complement strand
GTGTGCACGCCGCACCCCTTTCCGGACGGATCGGCCGTCAATCCATGGCGAGGCCGCCATTGACCTCCAGGCAGTGGCCAGTGATGAAACCGGAATCCTCGCCGGCCAAAAACGCCACCGCCTTGGCCACCTCTTCCGGCGTGACGAGCCGCCCCATGGGATTTGTCGCCCCGAGCTGGCCTACTTCTTCGGCCGTCAACAGCGAGTTCGCCGTCGGGTCGGCGACCGTGGCGGGCGAAACGAGGTTGGCGGTGATCTGGTGTGGAGCCAGCTCGGGGCGACAAATCCCATGGGGCGGCTCGTCACGCCGGAAGAGGTGGCCAAGGCGGTGGCGTTTTTGGCCGGCGAGGATTCCGGTTTCATCACTGGCCACTGCCTGGAGGTCAATGGCGGCCTCGCCATGGATTGACGGCCGATCCGTCCGGAAAGGGGTGCGGCGTGCACACGATCGATCTGGCATACGTCGGGCGTGGCATTCACGAGGAGCTGATCGCCCACGTCGCCGATCAGGAGGGCTACTACCGCGACGAAGGTGTGCACGTCGCCATCCGCGACGGGGTCGGCTGGCAAGCACAGCGGCTGCGCCACGTCGCGGTGATCGGCCTGGGT
>NZ_LZKY01000063.1:0-144947 GCF_001673055.1 Mycobacterium sp. 1245801.1 | reverse complement strand
GCGCCGCAACGGGGCGCGGTGGTGCCCGTGGACACCGGTTCGACCGCGTCGGGTTTTCGGCATCGCGGCGAGTGGGTGTACCTGCCGCCGGCCTGGTTCACCGCAGCGCCGCCACGCCTGCCCCCGGTCTTGATGATCGGAGGCGAGTTCAACACATCGGCTGACTGGATTCGCGCCGGCGACGCCGTCGCCACCCTGGACGCGTTCGCGGCGGACCACGGCGGTAACGCGCCGCTGGCCGTCTTCGTCGACGCCACCGGTGGCTTCACCGTCGACACCGAGTGCGTCAACGGGTCGCGCGGCAACGCCGCCGATCACCTGATCGACGACGTGATCCCGTGGGCCGCCCAGCAATTCGGCCTGCCGGCGCAAGCGAAATGGGGCGTCGTCGGCTTCTCCTCCGGAGGCACCTGCGCGGTGGACCTGGCCGTGATGCACCCCGACAGGTTCAGCGCCTTTGTCGACATCGGCGGCGACATCGCCCCCAACGCGGGCACCCGGGCACAGACCATCGACCGGCTCTTCGGCGGCGACGCCGCGGCGTGGGCACGCTTCGACCCCAGCACGGTGATCACCCGCCACGGGCCTTACTCCAATCTGGCCGGACTGTTCGCGGTTCCCGGCTCCGTGGGGCGCGCCGCTGCCGAATCGCTGTGCCAACTGGGCACCGCCAACGGCATCGACTGCGCGGTGGTCGGTCTGCCCGGCAAACACGATTGGCCCTCGGCCGCATCGGCTTTCGCGGCGACGCTGCCTTGGCTCGCCGGTCGGCTCGAGACGCCCGGCGTCCCCCACGCGGCGTTCCCGTGACGCGCCCGCGGCCTGCGTTGAGTAGCTCATGAAAATGCCTGTCTAGCTGGCGGTCCATGCGCGTCGACCGTCGAGATCGTGTCAGATCCTGCACACGAATGCGTGGAGCTGCGCGAGGCCGGTCTCCGGCGTCATGTCCAGCACCCTCCCGCAATCTGCGTTTCGTCAACTAAAATCGACGTTGTGTCGAGTTTTTGTTAGGGTCGGCAGCGGTCCGGTCGAGCAGAGGAGATGTCCAATGAAGACCTTTCTGATCACGGGGGTAAGCAGCGGCCTGGGGCGAGCCTTCGCTGCAGGCGCACTAGAGGCCGGGCACACCGTGGTGGGCACCGTGCGTCGGCGGGCAGACCTCGATGCATTCGAAGCGCTGGCGGCCAACGCCCACGGTCGGCTCCTGGACGTGACCGATGAAAAGGCAGTGTTCGCGACGGTTAAGGACGTCGAGGCGACCGTCGGTCCGATCGACGTGGTGATCGCCAACGCGGGCTATGGGCTCGAGGGCATCTTCGAGGAGACGCCCTTGAGCCAGCTGCGGGCTCAGTTCGAGACCAACGTCTTTGGGGTGGCGGCGACCCTTCAGGCCGTCCTTCCGTATATGCGTGAACGTCGCGGCGGTCACCTGATGGCGGTGACGTCGATGGGCGGGTTGATGGCCCCGGCGGGCCTAACCGCCTACTGCGGCAGCAAGTTCGCGCTGGAGGGACTGCTGGAGAGCTTGGGTAAGGAAGTCGCCGGGTTCGGCATTCATGTCACGGCGATCGAACCGGGTTCGTTCCGGACCGACTGGGCCGGTAGGTCCATGAGACGCGTAGACCGCTCCATCGCCGATTACGACGACGTGTTCACGCCTATTCGTGAAGCCCGCCTACAGGCGAGCGGGAACCAGCTCGGTGACCCCGCGAAGGCCGCAGCCGCAGTGTTGCAGGTGCTTGACTCGACCGATCCCCCACGGCATCTTGTGCTGGGGTCTGACGCATTGCGGCTCATCAGGGCCGCGCGTCAAACCGTCGATCAGGAGATCGACAAGTGGGAGTCACTGTCTCGGACAACGGACTTCCCCGACGGACGTCAGATCGCAGCCAGCTAGCCATGCCAGCGAAAACCAAGCCCACCCGACGACATGCCGCCACGCCCCGAAAAGGGGATATGCGGGAACAGGCCATCCTCGACACCGCCGAACGACTCCTGGGCGAACAAGGCTACGAAGCAATGACGATCGCCGACATCGCAACGGGCGCGGGGATCACGCGGGGTGCCCTGTACTTCTATTTCGGCTCCAAACAGGAGGTCATCACGGCGCTCGTCGCGCGTACCGTGGATGCCCTCCGGAAGAAATCGCGCGCAGCCGCGGACGACGCCGCACGTGGTGAGCATGCCATCGACGAGGCGATGATCAGAACCGAGGCGCTGTGGCGCCAGCACGGGGTCGTGATGCGCGCGGCGATCGACCTGGCGTCGTCGGTGCCCGAGATCGACACGCTCTGGAACGACACCGCCGAGATCTTCGTCGGCGCCATCGCCGAAATACTGCGGCACATGGGCTCTCCGTCACGCAGTGCGAGCCACGACCAGGCAGCCCTTGCACGCGCCTTGTGCTGGATGATCGAGCGCAGTTTCTACCAAGGCTCCCGGATTTCGAACGCCGAGCTGGCCCGCGCCAGGAAGGCCTGTACCGAGATCTGGCGTCGAGTCGCCTGTTGACCGCCGACGGCCTGCTCACTGCGGCTGAGTTAAGGAATCGGGCGGAATCGAATACTGCTGGCTGCCAGCAAAGTTCGTAATTTCTCAGTGAATCAAGCTCGATCACAGATGCGCGCTCCCCGGTCCGTCGGGCCAGCGATCCACGACCAAGAACCCGCCAAGCCGTGGGCTGTCGTGCATCCGATGAATCTTTCAGTGCCGCAGGGTTGCGTGTCGTCGCGATGAGTTTTGGCCTCCGGTGCAGTCTGATCTTCATGGGCAAACTGATCTACGGCTTCAACGTGTCGGTGGACGGGTACATCGCCGATGCACAAGGCAACATCGACTGGGGCGATCCGAGCGACGAACTGCACCAGTACTGGAACGACTTCGAGAGGGAGACCGCCCTGTCGTTCTACGGGCGGCGGCTCTACGAACTGATGTCCGCGTACTGGCCGACCGCCGATAGTGCTCCGGACGCCACTCCTCTGATCGTTGACTTCGCCCGCACCTGGCGCGAAATGCCCAAGGTTGTGTTCTCGCGGACCTTAGAGTCCGTCCACTGGAACTCGCGCCTGGAACGCGGTGACCCGGTCGAAGTGGTGAGGAGGTTGAAAGCCGAAACGGACGGCAGGCTGGAGGTCGCCGGCGCGACGCTGGCCGCGCCGATCGTGCAGGCCGGACTGGTGGACGAATACCGGATTGTGGTCGCGCCCATCGCCGTGGGCGGCGGCACCGCGTTCTTCCCGACCCTGCCGTCATGGATCTCGCTGCGGTTGCTTGAGAACCGCACCTTCCCGGGTGGCACGGTCCTGCTGCGCTACGAGGCGAAACACGACTGACTTACTTGCCTCTCGCGATCGAGGTTGTCGCCGCATTGGCGCCGACCGTGTCGTCGAGGTGTTGGATCGACTGGCTCTCACCCACGGGACGCCGCACTACGTGCGGTTCGACAACGGTCCGGAGTTCGTGGCGCACGCCGCGCTTGACTGGTGCCGATTCGACTGTGCTGGCTCACTTTTGTTGATCCAGGGTCGCCTTGGCGGAATGCCTGGATCGAGTCGTTCAACGGCCGGCTGTGCGACGAATTGCTCAACGCGTGGCACTTCGACTCCCTGCTGGAAGCCCGCGTGATTATCGAAGACTGGCGTCGCGACTACAAGCCAACCGGGCCCACTCCGTCCATGGTGAACTCACCCGGGCCGAGTTCGCTCTACAGTGGACCACGTCCCATCAACCCCAAGCCGCATAGCGACTGGACCACCAAAGTGGGGACGGATGTTGTGGCTGCGCCAGCCTGCACGGCGTCAAACGTCCTGGAGCTGCGCCAGACGCCGCTCTCGGGCTATCAGAAAGAGTGGAACGGCCACGCTGATATCCACAACGAACGCCAGCACGACGTACACCCACAGGTACTTGACGTCGGTCCTGCGTGCCTCGACAACCATGAAGACCAGCGCTGCCACGGAGACCAGTGTCAGGTCGATGGTCATGGAGCTGACCGCGTGATTGGCGAAACAGCTAGCGAGGAAGTCGAGCGTGTCCCCGCCGGCCGAGAAGTACGCGATGTTGTGCGCCCACGTGGCGATGAGCGCCACCAGCGCGATCACACCGTAAAGAATGCAAAGGTTTCGTCGGGCAGCGGTCACACCCGTCAGTATTTAGTCATCAGAGTAATTGTCAATATGTGGATCGGGTTGCTTCAGGCGACCTCCGTTGCGGTTGGTTCGATAGGTTCGGTGATCGTGACGTCGCCGAGGCGTACGAGCAGCTTGCCTTTTTGGAACACCGCGCCGGCACGGACGAGGCGACTAGGTGTGGACGGCCCGCCAGCGTGCGTGTGAGCGCTCAATGGCCTTGTAGGCCATGGCATATCGGCCGCACGTGAACGCGGGGCCCTTGGTCACTTCGGTCGGCAAACGCACGGTCGGGAATATCGACCTTCCGGGTCAACGGTGCGCAGGTGAACCCAGGGCTCGGCCGGATACTTGTAGATGTCCAGCAGCAAGTCGGCGTCTTCACGATCTAAGCGACTTCAGCGCCGTCGAGCAACTGCGCAAACGCGATCCGGCCCTACTCGCCTAACATTCCCACCATGAGCGACGAAAACGATGAGCTAGCAGCCGTCCTGCAATATCTAGAAGAAGACGAGAAAACGGCCCGTGAGAACGGACAAAACGATCTGGCGGACCAGATTGCCACCCAACGCCGCAAGCTCCTCGAAGCACCGCCCGCTGATCTGGTTCAGCTGTTTAACGACATTGCTGACGCGCTAGAAACGAGCCTTGAAGCAGCAGGGACCGATGACATCCTTACCGGCGACACCATCATCTACCTCCGCAGAACCGCCAAGGACATCGACCGCCACGACCGATAACACAGCGTGGGTTGGGTGGTCGGGCGGCAAATGTCTCAGGCAATGATGCGTGAACCACGTAGTTGCCACTACGGCCATAATCGGCCGCGATCCCAACCCTCCCCGTTGCGTTCATAGCGCAGTCGCTGGTGGCGTCGGTCAGGCGCGCCCTGCCAAAACTCGACGTAATCGGGTCGCACAGCGTATGAGATCCATTCAGGTGGGGCGACTTCGGGGTTATCGCGCAGTTCGCGGTGAGCCTTGGCGATGTGTGCTTCCAGCTCGGCTCCATCGGTGAGCGGTTGACTTTGCCTCATCGTCAATGCGATCGCGCGCGACTCCAGTGGACGGGCCAAGAAGTCTTGCGCGCTGGCTTGAGCTCCGTCATTGACGACCACGCCGCCAATCCGCACTTGTCGAACCAATGCAGCCCAGTAGAAGGTCAACGCCGCAACAGGATTGGCCGACAGGTCACGGCCTTTTTGGCTGACCGAATTGACCGCGAAGTGCCAGCCCCGTTCATCGACGGCTTTAATAATCAGCACCCGAGCCCGTGGTAAGCCTCGAGCGTCAACGGTCGACAGCGTCATCGCATGCGGTTCGGGAAGGGCGGCCTCGACGGCATCCTGCAACCACCTGATGAATAACGAAACAGGTTCTGCTGGAACGTCGTCGGTGTCGAAACCGGGGGCATGGCCGGTCAAGACGGGCAGGCTGCGCAGGAACGCGCGGCCACCGTCGTCATCAGACCATCGCATAGGCACAGCAGACTCCTCGAAGATCGAGGAGCACCCAGGCGGTCGATGCGTCCGAATCTTTGGCTTCCCAGTGGTGTTCCACCCGCGCCAGTCGCCAATTCAACAGACTCTACGCCGCCAAGCCGCAAAGCCCCGCGCGATCAGGGTCGCTCCCGCTCGACCAGGTCCTTGAGGAACCTAGGCACACGACCGGCGCCGAAATCGTAGAAGCGTACCCATGTGGGCGTGATGGCGATTCTGGCCATCCGGTCGTATGTCTGGCGCACCTCATGTTCGAACTTCCTGGCCTGATCTTCATCCATCGTTTTGCGGGCAGCGGCGAGGTACTCCGGCACTACACCGTCGATGATTCTCACGCCGGCGCGGCCGCGGATCGATAAGGCGCGCGCCGTCTCGGGCGTGTCTCCGGAGTCGATGGACAGGGCGACGTCCGCGGCTTTCGACAGGGCGGCGACCTTCGGAGACGTGGGGGCGGTGGCGATGACGAATTCTGCACCGGTCCAGAAGTATCCGACCGGAATGACCCGCGGCGTCCCGTCCTTGCCGACGTAAGCCAAGTGAGCCGCGGACGTCGACGCGAGCAATTCCTGCGCCCCCGCCATGCCTAGTTCGGCGTCTATCTCCTGCCTGATCACAATGATGCCCCTGTCCGTTGTTCGGGTCTGTCTACCTTTGTCGACTCGAGTGTCACAACGGAATCATCGGCATCGGGTGACTATTCGGGCTACAGCCCGGACGGCACGGCCTTGCCGTTTACTGTCACGTCGACCTGGTCGGTCTTCTGGTTGTATGCGATGCGGCCGTGCTCGAAACTCGACACGAGCAGATCGCCGTCGGCGTTTGCGTCGCTGATCGGCAGCCCCAGCGGACCTGCCGAACCGTTGGTGCCGGTGATCGCAGGCGCGCCGTCCGGGTCGCGCGGGATATTCCACGCCTCCCGGATCTTGCCCAGGGTGATATATGCCGGGGTGCCGGCCGCGTCGTTCCTGGCGGTGATCACCCCGCCCTGGAACTGCTGGAATACCACACCGCTGTCGCGCTTTCCGGCGTTGCGGTCACCCGTTAGCGGCTTGCCCAGAGCCTTCTTCTGATCCTCGGTTGCCGACGAGTACTTGGCAGCGATAGGGCCGGTCAGAGTCACCTGGACGTCGCGCTCCCCGATGAGCTTCACCTCGGTGGGCTGCGCTGGGGCCGTAGACGTGGAGGTGGCGTTCGCCCCGACCTGAGGCGGTGCCGATGCGCCGACGCTCTTGCCATCGCTGCAGCCGCCAGTGATCAGCGCGGCCGCCGTGAGGCAGAGGGCTGCGGTGTGGCGGTTTGCGATCGTTCTCATAGGCTTCCTCTCGCGTTGTCCTGTGCGGTCTGCGTTAGCTCCGAACGAACTTACGCCGCGGTCACAGTCGGCGAGCCTGAGCACTGGTAAGGCTCCCCCATGCTCCAGGTGACATCGACTCGATCTTCGGCCGTCGGGATATGCATGAGTCGAATATGCGGTGTTAGCGCCAAAACCTCGCGACGTTAAGTCATGCAAGTCCATTGTTGCTCCGCCCCTTCGGCGGTGAAAACGCAACTAAGAATGGATCCGGTAGACGTCAGGTTTGAAATTCCGAGCTTTGGATAGACGTCAATCCAGTTGCCGCTCCTGGATAGCCGGCACCTCACGAAGGGAGCCCGACGTGGCGTTCTCACACATTGCATCGAAAACAACCGCGGCGGCAGCCGCAATGGCGGCGGCCGGACTCCTCGCAGCGACGCCGGCATGGGCCGACCCACAAGTGCTGCAGTTCGGCCAGATGGCAGAGATTTCCAGCATGGGCGGCACCATCGACTACACCGTGAGCAACCTGCAGCCCAGCGGCCACAATGACGGCATCTGGTACTCCGACGTGACCGCCAAAGGCGTGAGCGGTAACGCGACTCCGAACATCGCCGACTTCAACGCGCGGGCCGTGAACAGCTCCACGTTCGCGGTGATGAAGGGCAACCAGACCGACGGCCTTCCCGAGGGACCACTCCCCCTGGGCAGCCCGGTCACCGGGCGCATTTACTTCGACGTTCGCAACGGAACGAACCCCGACAGCGTCGTGTACCGGGACGCCGGAGGCACGGACAAGGTTGTCTGGAAAGGCTAGCAATTCGGTTCGCGCACACGCGAATAGCCACGAATTGAATATGCCGCACTACTCCGAATCGTGCCGGCTGCGCTCGTAAAACCGTCGGACACGCGCGCGATTCCCGCAATCGGCCGTGCTGCACCAGCGGCGGTTCTGCCGATGGCTGCTGTCGAGGAAAAGCCATCCGCATTCCGGGTCGCCACAGTGCTTGACGCGCGAGCGGGGCGCCGTGGTCAGCAGCGTCACGGATTCGATGGCCAGCCGGTGTAGTGGCGTTTGCGCCGTCAGCGCCGTGTCACACCACGAGACCTCATCCGCGTCGAAAGTGAGCCGCCTGACGCGCAGCGCGGATCGGTAAGCATCGGCGACCCTAGCGGCGTCGCGAGCCGACCCGCGTCCCGTCCAGATGCAATGGAGTGCCTCTCTGAGCTGTCGCGTCTGACGCAGCGTTTTCGCGCCGGCGTCGCTGTCCGAAACGGCGCGCCCGGCGAGGCCGCGAGCCTCGGCGGCCGACACCACACCGGCATGCTCCGTCCAGTCGACGAGGTCGAGATAGTCCACCAAGTAATCCGTCCGGCGCTGCGGGTCGCCGCGCCATGCCACCGTGTTCACCAAGTCGACCGCGGGGTGGCCCCCGCGTAGATCGAGTTCAGCAGCCCCTGATCGCGCCACGGTTTCCAGTCTAATGCCCTTAAACTGATTTAGGCATTAGGACATCGGGTACCTGTTTCAGCATGAGATGCACACGCACGGACGCAATGAGTCAGTTTGGGTTGGTCTTCGGCGCACTGTGCCTGTCGGCCTCGGCGATACTGCTGAAGTTGGCATCGACCACGCCGGCTACCGCAACAGCCGCACGTTGTCTGCTGGCGCTGCCCGTGGTGGTCGCCCTCGCGATCCCGGAATGGCAACGGGGAGAAGGTTTGTCGCACCGCGGCGTGCTGTCAGCGGTGTGCTGTGGTGCGTTGTTCGCCGGCGACATGCTGCTGTGGACGCAGGCCATACCGGAAGTGGGAGCGGGGCTTTCCACCGTCCTGGTGAATACCCAGGTCGCCATCGTTCCGTTCTTGACCTGGCTGGTCGACCGGGAACGGATCTCGCGGCGGTTCCTGCTTGCGCTGCCAGTGCTGCTGGCCGGCGTCATGCTCGCCGGCGGCGTGCTCGAGCACGGCCTTTCCGGCACCGACCCCGCGCGCGGCACGTTGCATTCGGTCGGCGCCGCGGTCTGCTATTCGGGGTTCCTGTTCTTGCTGCGACGCGGCGGGCAGTCCGGCCGACCCATGCAGACCTACGCCATCGTGTTGGCGACGTCGGCGGTGGTGGCGGCGGCGGTCGGACCGTGGTGGCACGGCTTCGACTTGTGGCCGGGCTGGCGCGCCATGGGATGGCTGACCCTGGTCGCCATCACCGGACAGTTGCTCGGTTGGCTGCTGGTGGCCGTGTTGTCGGCCCGCCTCCCCAGCACGGTCAGCTCCGCGCTCCTGTTGCTGATGCCGGTGGGCGCGGTCGCGCTGGGCGCTGGCGCGCTGCGCGAGCGCCCCTCCCCGCTGCAGCTCGCCGGCTGTGCACTCGTGCTGATGGCCGGGTACCTGGGCAGCGCCAAGCGTCTGGCGCCAGCACGCCGCGGGGCTTCCGGATGTTCCCTATTCGAACGACAAACGGACCGAACCGAGGCCCGCGAAGTCGGCGACGAACTCGTCACCGGGGTGCGCGTCGATCGCCCGGGTGCACGATCCGGGTAAGACGATGTCGCCGCGTCGCAGTCGCACGCCGAAACTCTCGACCTTGCGCGCCAACCACGCCACCGCCGTGACGGGGTTGCCCAACACGGCGTCGCCGCGGCCCTCGGCGACCACCTTGCCGTTGCGTGTCAGCACCGCGTCGATGGCCTTGGCGTCGAGCTCGGCTGGCGGCACTCGCGCCTCCCCCAGCACAAAACCCGCCGAGGAGGCGTTGTCGGCGATCGTGTCGCAGAGGGCAATCTTCCAGTCGGTGATCCGTGTGTCGATCAACTCGATGGAAGGAACCAGCGCCTCGGTCGCCGCCACGACGTCGTCCTCGGTGCAGCCGGCCCCGGGTAGGTCGGCCGACAGGATGAACCCCACCTCAACCTCGACTCGCGGGTAGAGGTAGCGCGCCGCCTTGACCGGGATGTCCTCGAACAGCTGCATCTCGTCGAGCAAATGGCCGTAGTCGGGCTCGTCCACCGCCATCATCTGCTGCATTGCCAACGACGACAGGCCCACCTTGTGGCCCACCACCCGAGCACCGTCGGCCACCCGCTGGCGGATGTTGATCAGCTGGATTTCATAGGCGTCGACCACGTCGATGTCGGGGTGGGCGGCGATCAAGGGAGCGATGGGCTCGCGACACCGCTCGGCGTGTGCGAGGTCGGCGGCCAACTCGTCGCGGATCGCCACGCTGAGCATCTGACGAGCTCCCCTCATCCGTCCGACCGCGCCGCTCTCCCATGACCGAGCGGCACAGCCGTAAACACGGTGCTCGGCCGTCAGAGGTTCATGAATGCAGGGTGGGTCGGAAGCGACGGCGAAAGTCGTCGCCGTCGAAGCCGAATAACCGCCGGTTTCGGCGGAAGGGCGGCTGGGCATTCGCAGACATGAGCTCGCTACGTTCCATTGGTTTTCTCGCGGCTGCGGTAGTAACCGCCTGGGCGGGAATTCTCTGTGCACCCGTCCCAGCGTCGTCCGCCGACCCATGTCCCAACGTCGAAGTGGTGTTCGCCCGCGGCACCGGCGAGCCACCTGGGGTCGGCGGGATCGGCCAGGCGTTCGTCGATGCGCTCGGATCACGGGCGGGCGGCAAGTCGGTGGCGGTCTATCCGGTGAATTACGAGGCGAGCAGCGACTTCAACGGCGGCATCGCTTTCGCCAGAACCGTCGTGGACGGAATCAGGGACGCCGGTAGTCATATCGAATCCACGACGTCGAACTGCCCTAACACCAGGGTGGTGCTCGGTGGGTACTCCCAAGGCGCCGCCGTGGCCGGCTTCGTGACTTCGGCTGCCGTGCCCAAGGAAGTGCCGCAGGAATTCGTGTCCTACGTCCCGCAACCGTTGCCGCGGGCGGTGGCTGATCACGTTGCCGCCGTGGTCCTGTTCGGCACGCCGTCCCCTGAATTTCTGCGCGGCGCCGGCGCGCCGCCGATTACGATCGGTCCCCTCTACGCGGGCAAGACCATTCAGCTGTGCGCCCCCGATGACAACATCTGCAATGGCGCACCTCCGGGACCGCCCGGTCTGGCTCACACTCTGTATGCGGCGAACGGCATGGTTGACCAAGGCGCGAATTTCGCTGCGAATCACCTTTAACCGGCTAGCTGGCCCCGGCCCTCGATTGGTCGATTCGAGAGACGCCCAGTGCGTTTTCGTGAGTTCACATATCGGCGCGCAATCATGTACTGTCGTACGCTAAAGTAATTAGTCGCGCGTTGAACAGCGAGGTCTCAAATGCTCAGATCCTCGGGTTGTCGGGGCCTCGACGTCGGATCCAATGCAGGCATTCAGTTTGACGAGGCGGGCTGACAACCGACGTATCCACAGCATTTCGGAGAGGCGGGGGGAATCACCGATGGCACGCCATGACCCAGATTACGAGCTTTACGAGCCACGTCGATCCCCCACCCTCTACACGTGTAGGGGCTGCGGCACGATCGTGCACAACATAAGAATTCATGACGCTTGGCATCGCGGGATAGACGAGCGCCGCCGGCAGGCGATCGACGGTGACCTCACGGACGACCAGTAGGGCCAGTCGTAATTGCCGAGCAACGCCCCTACGGGGCGATGCCCTCGACCAGCATGGTTGGTCCGAAGTGGCGGACTCGTCCGGGTCTGAGCCCGGCGTCGCGCATCAGGGCGTGCACTTGCTGCGGCGACCGTTCCCGACCGCCTTCGCAGGAAACCAGCATCAGCACGTCGAGCATCGCCGACACGGTGTTCAGCTGGCCTGATTCGTGGTGCATATCGATGGTGACCACCTTCGCGCCGGGCGGCATGGTGGCGTGGACCCGCTTGAGAATTTCGCGGCAGGCATCATCGTCCCAGTCGTGCAGAATCCATTTCATCGTGTAGACGTCAGCGCGAGCCTCGAGCTGACCGAACAGGTCGCCGGTGCGGCGTTCGATCCGGCCGGCCAACCCTCGCTCGCGTAGAAACCCGTCTGCCTGCTCGATGATCTCGGGCGAATCGAGCAGGATGCCCCGAGCGTTAGGCCGACGTTCGAGGATGGCCGCGAGCATGTGCCCGACTCCCCCGGCGACGTCGCAGATGACTCCATGCGTTGGCCATGGATAGGTCCGCACGATGCCGGCGAGGTCGAACTGGGTGAGCTGACGCATGGCGTCTGCGAACATGCTCCGCATGTCGGGGTGCTCGTCCAGGTACTCCCATAGCGACAAGCCGAAAGCCCTTCGGTATCCCGAGGTTTCGGCGCCTTCGCGGAGTTGGGCGTCGAGGTGCGCATATGCGGCTGCCGTGTCGGGGTGCGCGTAGTAGGCGACCCAGGAGGCGATCGATCTGGGGTGGTCGCGACGTAGCGGTGCACCGAGCTTCGTCATGCGTGCACGGCCCCGGCGATCCAGTTTCATCAACCGCGACCCGGTCGCGGCGTTCACGATTCTGACGGTCACGTCCGGGTCTAATCCGAGTTTGTGTGCCAGTTCGACTGGATCGCGTGCGTCCTCGCCGAGGGCATCGGCTAATCCTGAAGAGACGAGCACGCCCGCGATTTTCAGCTTCTGCAACCCGAAGGTGATGTCGGAGAACAGCGCGAACTCCCCCGGCACCGCGGCGTCCGCGAGATCCAACACACGGCGTCGAGCATCGAATACGCCGCGCGCCACCGAACGCGGTAATGGCAAGGTAGGCAGGCGCATCGACATCACCTATCGCCGATCGCCGAAATCCGGCGCAGCCGAAAGCGGGGATGCCGGATCGGTCGTTGGGCAGGCGCGATCATAGTGTCGGGCTCGCTTTCTCGTCGGCCGCAGTTTGGCTGATGTCCGCGGTGGCGGCATGGGCGGCGGGCCACCATTTCGCCAGCGTCGCGAGTTCGGCGGCTTCCTGTTGCAGCGTCGCCGCTCCCGACGCGCCGATCAGCGCCGAGTCCATGTCGGGCAGTTCCGGCGTCACGCCGGCCGCTTTGGCTCTGGCGGCGTACGCCAGGCGCAGGGCTGCGACGGCCGCGTCGCGGTCGCGCGCCGGCACCGGGCGGGGCTTGGTCAGAAAGCGCATTAGCTCATGGTTGGGTATCTCACGGACATATGGGCGAAGTCCCAAGATTGCGTCCCGGATCTCGACGACGGTGTGATGTAGCTGCAGCTGTGATTTTTGGCGCCGGGGCTCCTCGTGGTCAAGGGCGAAGACACACTCTGGGACGACGGTTCGCAGAGCCCGCCGCAGCGGTTGCAGCGTGCGCCAGCTGTGGCTGATGGGATCCAGCCCGAGTGAGCGACGCAGCTTGGTGGCAAGAGGGACAGCCGCAGTCGCGAACACGCCGAATATCATGAAGAAAAGGCCGAACGCGTGGTACTGCTGCCTGAAGTCGGCGGTGTGAGTCCAGCCAAGCTGGTCGGACATTTGCAGGGCGGCCTCTTGGACCACATTCCCGATGCCGGCCAGGCCCATTGACAGAGTGCTGATCGCGATCAAGCGCTCCCGCCGCCCGCTGGCGATACGGAACTCGTGCACGGAAAGCAAAATCATACGGGCCGCCAGGACCGTCAGCAACGCCGACACGCAAGTCAAGCCCGTCACGCTCTCCCAGCCGACCGTGAACTCGAGGGGCTTTTCTGCGATTCGCGCGGGCGTGCCGAAGATGAGGACTCCGGAAGCCAGTAACACCCCCGCCAGGCGGTAATACCTGTGCTTGCGGCGGGCTTCGGCTTCTGACATCCCCGACCACAGCAGGATGAATCCCATGAATTCGGCGTAGCTGTAACTCATTAGAGCGGTACTCAGTTGCCAGGTGCCTGGTCTCGTCATGAAAGCTGCACTGACGAGCATGTTTTGGACCAGCCGCTCGCGCAACAATTGCGTCAGCAGCAGGAGCACCAACGTGTTGTTGAAGTATTTTTCGTAGAGGTTGGTGTTGCACCATCGGAAGCGCCCGAGCAGGACGAGCGTCATGAACGCGATCACAGGCCAGGCGATGATGCCTGGCACGGCGGACGAGCTCACGGGCGGAAGAACACGCTGCTCATCATCGACTTCTGCGTCCCGCCCTCGGCGGCCGCGAGCATCACTATCGACGCGAACATCTCCGCGTCGCGTTCTCGGTCGTCGTCGAAAGCGGTGCGGCCCAGGATCTCCCCGACGCGAGGGTCGAAACCGGCTAGAGCGGTCGCAAAGATCATTTTGTGGTGGCTACCATCACTCCCGCCCGCGATCCCGCGGTCATGTTCCAACACCATGTGCCCGATTTCGTGGCACACGATCTGATCGATGTGGTACTCCGAAGTACCGGCTTCGTGGATGATGATGTCGTCGTCGTCCCGTTTCATCCACAGCCCGCAGGCGCTTATCGCGAGTTTGTCTACCGTCGGGACCACGCGAATCGGCCGACCACGCAAACGGGCGACGGCATCGATAAAAGTGGTGCGATCCCAAGGGACCGGGACGGGCAGGGTACGCACCAGCGCGCGCATGTCAGCCTTAGAAGTCATCTAGACCCGACCATTCTCCTGGCGCCATGGGCGGCAGGTCTTGCAGTTTGCGAATTTCATCGACCATCGCGGCCAAACTGCTTATGGCTTGTGGAGTCAGTCCGGACGTGCGCATGGCCAAATCTCGCACGCCGCTGTCGCGCAATGCTTGCATCAAAGTCAGTTGGGCCTCGATTTTCGGATCAGTGTCGCGATCAATCAGATAGGACGCAGGCACACCGAAAAAGTCGGCGATGGCGCGCAGATGTTGCACCGTCGGGTTGGTCTTGACGCCGTTTCTGAGCTGCCAGAGATAGGCCGGACTGATCGACACGCCCGTCTTGCTGGTTATCGCCGCCGCAGTGGCGGCGTTCGATAGCGGAGGCGTGCCGGCCTGCCGCATCACATCGAACAGCTGGTTCAACTTGACCGCGAGATCCGAGCCGTTCTCAGCAACACGTTGCACCCCGTCTGGCACATTGCCGCGATCCATCTACTCTCGTTTCATCGCAACGTTGTCCTCATATACTGACGTTATCAGCTGCCCGGCCTGCTAACCACCGACTTTTCGATCAACCCCGAATACACGCGCCGGTCATTAGGCTTTGAAAATGCGTTCGTACCGTTATGCCATCGCGGCGGTCATCGGCCGTTTATCCGCAGGCGTTGCCGCGACGGCGTGCACCAAAAGCATCACCGGACACGCGGTGCATACCCCTGGCGGTGCCGCCACCACCTCGCAGATCGCGACGTCGACACCGCCGACGCCGACCTCCGCTGCGCCCACCGGCCCGCCAGTCGGTACTGCGGTGATGAAGGTCAGCGGCGGAAGCGCCCCGGTCACGATCCGTTACCGGATCAACGGCGGCCCGGAGCAGACCGAGACCAATGTGCCCCTGCCGTGGGAAAAGCAGTACTCCGTCTACAACGAAGTGGAGTCGCAGGTCTCCGCCGACGGCGGAGACGCCCCGCTCACCTGCACGATCATCATGGACGGCGACAAACTCGTGTCCCTCAAGAGCGAACCGCGCCCCACCTGCAACTTCGCCTACTGGGGCTGATCGGCAACGCCGTCTGGACCGCGCCCGGGAGGCTCCCCGTCAGCGGACCGCTCGTAGGTCATCGCCGGCGGGGGCGGTACCGGGGGCAGCGGGCCGCGATATACGTCGAGATATGGTGCGGCATAAGGGATTTGCCATGGCCGCACGCCGGCGCGTCGCCTGCGCACATACGTCACGACCAAGACGCCACAGGCCACGATGAGAAAGGCCAGCAACAGGGCTTTCGCGACCAGTGCCGCAGTCATGACGCGGATCTTAGCCCTGATCCGGGCATCAGGCGGACGCCGTACCTGCAGTGCCAAAACCTTCCATCCGTTCCGGCTTTCGCCGGTGACCACTGAGGCTTGAGCGATGCCTGAGACCGCTGTGACCGACCCGCCCAAACCATCCCCCGACACCCTGCCGGCCGAACGCCGATTGTCGCCACCGTGCCATATCTTGGAGCGTCCGAGACATGACTGATCGAGACGGAGGGCGCGTGCTGGACGACGACACAACGCTGTCGCCTGCCGACCTGCTCGAGTCCAACCGCGGCCTTCAGGCCTCGCCGACCGTCCGCCTGCTGGCCACGTTGAACCTCAACCTCTATGCGACCCTGATGGAACGCCAGCTCAGTGGCGGTGTGGTCCCCGAGACCGACCTGGTCATTCGCCTCGAGCGCGACCTGGCCGAACTCGACCAGTCGGGTGAGCAGTCCGGCCTGGCCCTGATCAAGTCGTGGGCCAGCCAGGGCTGGCTACACCGGGTAGCCGACCAGCGCTCCGGGCTCGAACGCAACCTGTGCTATCTGACCCAGGAGGCGCGCCGCGCGCTCGACTTTCTGCGGGGCATGCGCCGTCAGGACACCATCGCCACCGGCGGCTCGATCAACGGCATCGCGTCGCGGCTCAAGCAGATCGCGTTGCGGGTCGGCAACGACCCCGCCCGCATCCGCGCCGGCATCGAAGCCGAAATCGCCGCTCTGCAAGCCGAACTCGACGCCCTGGAGCAAGGTGCCGCTTCGGCTGAGGCCAGTCACGACGTCGACCTCACCGACGCCTACGACGAAGCCCACGCCATCGCCCTGCAGATGGAACGTCTGATCACCGACATCGGCCAGTACGGGACGATGATCGAACGGGCCACCGCGGCCCTTGACGAGCCGATCGACAGCAACGTCGAATACCGTGACCGTCAGCGTCGCATGTACGCCGACTACGAGGCCGCGTGGGACTCGCAGGGCCGCGACTCGCACCGTGCCTTCCTGCGGATGATCAACGACCCGGATCAACGTGCCGAGTTCGAAGCCGACGTCGCCGCGGTCGCCCAAGCCCTGCCGGCCCTCGATCCCGCCCTACGCAAGGTGATGGCCGGCTTTTTCGAACTCGTCGGTCACCAGATCGATGAAGTGGAACGCATTCAACAGCGCTGCGCGCAGCGGGTCAAACGGTTCACCGCATTCGGCACCCTCGAGCAGAGCCGCGGCGTGGCCCGTCAGCTCAACGAGGCCATCGGCGCCGCGCGCAACCTGCTGAAGGCTTCGCTGACCGATTCCCGCCTGGACATCGAACTTCCGTTGGCCCGCCACGCGTTCAGTTCGGTTGGGGCGCTGAGCTTCCGGATCGGTGACCTGTCCAATCCGAAGCCGGCTCAGGCCGCTGAGGGTGAGGTCGACCTCGCCAGCTTCGCCGCACTCACCACGCAGGTCGACGCGCCCGCGATGTCTGAGATGATCAACACCGCAATCAGCTCCGGGGCCAAGCTGTCGCTGCCGGATGCGGTCGCCATGCTCGATTCGGCCTATCTGGGCCACGTCATCGTGTTGTGGTCGTGGGCGCTCAAGCAACCGGAATCCGAACAGGTTTCCGAATCGGTCACCGTCCGCTTTCAATCCCTGGACGGGCGCGACCGCGAGATGGAGGTGCCGTCCTTGATGTTCACCGAGCCGGTGTCCAGTCTGCTGGGAGCCACTGCGTGACCGTCGAAGAAACCGTCGACTACAGCGGATTCTCCGCACTCCCCCAGGTCGACCAGACCGCGCGCATCCCGCACCAGCGCCGGCCCCGGTTCGACGGCGACGTATCCGAGCTGCCCGACCGGGCCTGCTGGGCGCTACAACAGCTGCTGACTCGCCGCTACATCAGCGCCGAGGCCGACCGCGACATCTACACGTGGGTGCAGGAATACCGCGCCCAGCTGTCCGTCAGGCTCTCGGAACTGGATCTGTTGCTGCGCGTCGTCGAGGGCACTTCCGAAACCGACGGGGTCGCGTTCGTCGAGCAGGCCCGCTACGAATCCGCCCGCGGCGTAAAGCTTTTGCGCCGCGAGCCGCTGGGCACCTACGATTCCATCTTGGCGCTGCACCTGGCGCAGATGATGCGCGCCTCCGGTGATCAGGCCGTCGTGATCAGCCGCGAGGAAATGCACGGGCTGTTCTCCGGGGTCCTCAACGACGTCGACCGCGACGCCGTCACCTTCGCCGCGCGCATCGACGGCGCCATCGCCCGGCTGGCGTCGCTGGAAATCCTGCGCAAGACGCGCGACGACGAGGACAGCTACACGGTCAGCCCGGTCATCAACGCCGTCATGACGGCCTCGGTGATCGCCGAGCTGCAGCAGCAGTTCGAGATTCTCCTGGGCGGCGGGGTCCCCCAGGAACGGGGGCAAGGCGACGAGGAGGGACCCGAGGATGACTGAACAGTTCCACCTGGCGCGCCTGCAGGTCATCAACTGGGGTGTCTTCGACGGGTACCACTCCATCCGATTCAGTGCAGGCGGCGCGCTGATCGCCGGCGCCTCCGGCAGCGGCAAATCCTCACTCCTGGATGCCATTTCGCTCGGCTTCCTGCCCTTCAACCGCCGCAACTTCAACGCCTCCGGCGATAACACCGCCGCCGGGTCGAGCGCCGGCCGGCGCACCGTCGACAAATACGTCCGCGGCGCCTGGGGCCAGCGCAGCGACGCCGGCAGCAGCAAGGTCATGTATCTGCGCGGCGACGGCACCGCCTGGTCGGCGGTTGCCGTCACCTACCGCAGCAACACCGGACGCACTGTCACCGGCCTGGTGCTCAAATGGCTCACCGGTGAATCGCGATCGGACTCCTCGAGCCGGTTCGTGCTGGCCGACGGCGACCGCGACATCGAGAACGTCTGCAACCGCTGGGCCGCGGGACGCTTCGACGCGGCGGTGTTCAAAGACGATTGGCGGTTCTCCACCAAGGTGGAGTCGCAATACCTCGCCCAGTTGTATGCGACCATCGGCATCCGGGCGTCCGACGCCGCGCAGCAGTTGCTCGGCAAGGCCAAATCGCTGAAAAGTGTTGGTGGGCTTGAACAGTTCGTCCGGGAGTTCATGCTCGACGAGCCGGCCAGCCTGACCCGGCTGCCCGAGGCGCTCAAGCAGATCGACCCCCTGGTGGACGCCCGCGAACTGCTGGCCGTCGCGCAACGCAAACGCAAGATCCTCGGCGACATCGAGAAGATCCAGCAGCGCTACGCCTCGGAGTCCTCCGACCTGGGCATCATCGATCTCGTCGACCAACCGATGGTCCGCGCCTACACCGATCACGTCCGGCTGGCGCAGTGCCCCGCGCAGATCGAATCGCTCGACGCCACCATCGATCAGCTCGGCAACGAATATGAGGACGTCACCCGCCAGCTCAATCTGGCCAAGGCCGAGGGTGATTCGCTCAACGCGCAGATCAGCGGATCCAGCACCAGCCCGGGTCCGCTGCAGTCGCAGGTGGCCGCGGCCGAGGCGCACGCCGAGCAGGTGTCGCGGCGGCGGACCGCCTATGAAGCCCTGCTCACCGCGCACGGCCTCGACGTCCCGGAAACCGCGGACGAATTCTGGAACCTGCGTGAGGAACTCACCACCCGCGCCACCGAGCTACTGGCAAAACTGGACCGCGGCCGCGAAGCCTCGACCGATGCCGAGTACGCCCAGAAGGTTGCCCGCATCGCCCGCGACGACGCGGCCAAGGAACTCAAACGCGTCGAGCGCGTCGGGTCGGCGCTGCCGGAGTTCGCCCTGACGATGCGTGAAAACATCTGCGCCGCAGTCGGTATCCACCCCGGTGAGCTGCCCTATATCGCAGAGCTGATGGATCTACGACCCGAACACAGCCGCTGGCGCGTCGCCGTCGAGAAGGTGCTGCGCGGCGTTGGTCTGCGGCTGCTCGTGTCCGACAGCCACTACGCGGCGGTGCTGCGGTTCGTCAACGAAACCAACATGGGTGGTCGGCTGCAGCTGCATCACGTCCGCGCCAGGTTCATCGGCGCGCAGATCACCGAGGCGGAGCCGAACACGTTGGCCGGCAAGCTGTTCGTCGTCGACCCCACCCACGACTGCGCCGCCGAGGCCGCCGACGTCATCGCCGCCGCCGGCGATCACATCTGCGTCGACACCCCCGACGTGTTCCCCCGCTTTCGGCGCGCCGTCACCGACACCGGCCTGTACAAGGACTCCGAACGCCTGGCCATCAAGGACGACCGCCGACCGCTCAAGCAGGCCGACTACATCTACCAAGGCGACGTCGCCGCCAAGGTCGACGCGCTGACCGTGGATCTGGCCAACGCCGAAGAGGCGTATCGACGCGCCCGCAGCGTCGCCGACGACATCGCCGCCGAACGCCAGCAGTGGCGGGACCGGGCCGCGGCGTTCAAGGCGATCTGTGATCAGTACGAGCAGTGGACCCATATCGACACCGAGACCGCCGACGGGCACGCCGACCGGCTGCGCGAGCAGTTCGAGCTGCTGCTGGCCGACAACCCCGATATCGAGGCGCTCACCGCGCGGGCCGAGGAGTGCTGGGAGCAGATCCAGACCCTGATGACCCGGCGCGGCGCGATCCAGACCCGCCGCGACGACCTCGACGGTCGACGCACCCAGTTGCTCGAGCTTTCCGACCGGCTCGCTCCGGCTTTCGTCTCCGAGCCGCTGACCGATCTGTTGAACCGCTACGCCGCCGACCTGCCCGTCGCGCTGGACATGCTCAACCCCGAACCGCACCGCGACGCGCTGTTCACCGCCATCCGGCGGGAACGCGAGCAGCTGCGCGAAAGCCGCAGGCGCTCATACGATGAGCTCGCGCGGATCCTCAACACGTTCGACACCGCCTTCCCCGACGCCATCCCCAACGACAGCGACGTCTTCGACGAGCGCGTGCACGATTACGTAGCGCTGTGCCGTCACATCGACGAGCGTGAACTGCCCGAGGCCTACGAGCGAATGATGCGGCTGGTGACCGAGCAGGCACCTGACGCCATCCTGACCCTGCACCGGGTCGCCGAACAGGAGGCTCGGCGGATCAGCGAGCAGATCGAACGCGTGAACACCGGGCTGGGTGCGGTGGAGTTCAATCGGGGCACCCGGCTCACCCTGCGCGCCACCGCGCGCAGCCTGACCGCGGTCGCCGAGCTCACCGAGATCGTCCGGGCCATCTCGCGGCGCATCGCCGAGGTGGGCCTCGGCGACAAGCAGGCCATCCTGGACCAGTACGCCGACATCCTGCGCCTGCGTAATCGATTGGCCTCGACGGCTCCAGAAGACAAGGCGTGGACCCGCGACGCCCTGGACGTCCGCAACCGCTTCACCTTCGACTGCGCCGAGTGGGATGTCAGTAGCGATGAGCTGATCCGCACGCACAGCAACGCCGGTGACAACTCCGGGGGTGAGCAGGAGAAGCTGATGGCGTTCTGTTTGGCGGGGGCGTTGAGCTTCAACCTGGCGAATCCTGAAAGTGCGGACAACAAGCCGGTTTTCGCTCAGCTCATGCTCGATGAGGCGTTTTCCAAGTCCGACCCACAATTCGCTCAGCAGGCATTGCAGGCCTTCCGCAAGTTCGGTTTCCAGCTCGTCATCGTGGCGACCGTGCAGAATGCCACGACCATCCAGCCGTACATCGACAGTGTGGTGATGGTGTCCAAGCGCGAAGCCACCGGCCGCAACTCGCGCCCGGTGGCGACCGTGACCACCAAGACGATCACGGACTTCACCGCGTTGCGGCATGAGATGCGGACGTCGTCGGCACTGGTTGCGGCCGGCGTGTGACGCGCTGACCCTTTTTGGGATCGGTAGCCACGCGAAAGCGCAAAAATTTCGCGAGTTTCGGCGTTGAATTTCCGATACCAGCGAAAGGGCACTGCTGTGGCCATCAACGAAATTGCGAGGAAAGTCGTAGGCGCGGCGCTGTTGTCGTGCGGTGTCGTGGTGGCCGGACTGGGGCTCGCCCTCGGCACCGCACAGGCCCAGCCGGGGCCGGTGCCGCAGACGCATGGCTTGGCACCCGAAGACGGGCCGGTGCCGCCGGGTGCGAGCGGGCCGTACACCTGTTGCCCCGAAGACCAAAAGACCGGGCTGCACCCGCAGACCGGGCGCGGATGCCCGGGGACGCAAGTCAACTGGGACGCCAGTCAGTGCCACACCTGGTACGGCGTCGTCTGGGGGCATGGAAACGCCGCCCCCGGGATCTGGGAGGGCGGTCCCCCGCCTCCGGAGGCGACGCGCAAGCCGTGGTGCGGGTTTCCGTTCATGTGTTCAGGAACGCCGTGATGTACCGGTGGCGGCCCATCCGCCGACCGAGCCCTGACACACAGGCGCATAACGACCGCTCATTTTCTGCTCAACGCGGGATCTACATCTTCGACCGCTTCAAACTTCGGTTGATCTAGGAGGATGTATGACCATCGCTGGGAAGACCGTGCTGGTGACCGGCGCGAATCGGGGCATCGGTAAGGCCCTGGTCGAGGAGGCGCTGCGGCGAGACGCCAAACACGTGTACGCCGGCACGCGCCAACCGGCGGCCGATCCGGATCCGCGGGTCACCGCCTTGAGCCTGGACGTGACCGACGCCGCGCAGATCGAGCAGGCCGCGCAAAAACTCGAATCTCTCGACATTCTCGTGAACAACGCCGGCGTGGCACTCTACGACGACCTGAGTGATCGCGCGGTGCTTCAACAACACCTCGCCGTCAATCTCTTCGGCACCTCCGACCTCACTCAGGCCTTGCTGCCGTTGCTGATTCGGTCTCGGGGCGCCATCGTGAACAATCTTTCGGTGAACGCGCTCGCGCCACTGCCACTGATTCCGGCCTATTCGATTTCCAAGGCGGCCGCATTCAACTTCACTCAGTCTCTGCGAGTTCTTCTCGCAGGACAGGGTGTCAGCGTTCACGCGGTCCTGACCGGCCCGGTGGACACGGACATGACCCGGGGCCTCGACATACCCAAGTCGCCAGCAGATTCCGTGGCGCGCGCCATCCTCGACGGGGTCGAGCAAGGGGCCGAAGAAATCTTCCCCGATCCGATGTCGCAGTCGGTCTCGCCGAGCTGGTATGGCGGTGCGGCCAAGGCACTGGAACGTCAGTACGCGGCTCTACTGAATCGCTGAAGCCGGAGCCGATCCGCTGGGTGTCTCAGAATCCACGCCTGGGTACTAGCCGGCCGGCGGACGGCATTCGTTGGCGCCCGGATCCCACCACCAGCCGTTGTCGCATGCGAGCGGTTGCGGCCCGACACCCAAGGGGCGGCACACGTTGGCCGTCGGGTCCCACCACTGGCCCGGGTCGCACGCCAAGGGTTGCGGCCCGACCCCGAGCGGTCGGCAGACCTTGCCGGTCGGGTCCCACCACTCGCCGTCGGCGCAGTCGGCCTTGCTCACCGCCGGCGTCAACACCGTCACGGCTGCCATCGACGCGAACGCCAGCATGACGATGACGACAGCTTGGCGAATGAATGTCCTCATGGGGACCTCCCCTCGTGACTATTCACTAATCGAACCCAGCCCAGGCATGCAGGTCAATAGCGTCTTCTGCGCTACGGCAACGGCCGGGCGCCCCCATTGGCGGGTGTCATGTCCGCTAGCGCCGGCGCTAGCGGACATGCGATGCACCGATTGGGTCAAGGACAGCGGCGTCGGAGGCGTGCCGATGAATTCCGGACACAGGACCGGTCAGACCTTTCGGACGGACAAATCGAGAGCAAAGGTGGAGCCATGTCCCCCGAACACACGGCCTTGCCGCCGGTCGTCGATCACCAAACCTGGCGTGCCGCGCTGGAGGAACTGCGCAACCGCGAGAAGGCCGCCACCCGCGAACTGGACGCGATCGCCGCCCAGCGGCGACGGCTGCCCATGGTCGAGTTGCCCGACTACACCCTGGTGGGTGCCGACGGGCCCATCCGCCTGGTCGACGTGTTCGACGGCCGCTCGCAGCTGATCGTCTATCACCACATGTGGGCCGACGGCGCGGAATGGCAGTGCAGCGGGTGCACCGGCTTCACGTCGCAATTCACCCGACTGGAATTCCTCGAGAACTACGACGCCCGGTTCGTCATCGTCACCAATGGACCGATCGAGGAAGCGCTGGCCTACAAGCGGAGAGTCGGCAACCGGATGCAGTGGTACTCGTCATCGCAGAGCCCGTTCGCCGCCGACATGGACGCGCCGCCCGGCGGCGGGTTCGGCGTGAACGTGTTCCTGCGCGACGCCGACACGGTGTATCGCACCTGGCATACGAACGGGCGAGGCACCGAGCAACTCAGTCACTCGTTCGGGCTGATCGACATTCTGCCGTGGGGCCGGCAAGAGGAATGGCTCGATTCGCCGCCAGGTTGGCCGTCGCGGCCCACCTACTCGGGGTGGCTCGACTCCCCCGCCATCGCGGCCGCGTATGGATGCACGACGACTGAGGCCAAACCGTGAGCGCCGCCGAACGTTTCGTCGTCACCCGCACCATCGCTGCCACCCCGGCGGCGATCTTCGCAGTCCTCGCCGACCCGTCCCGCCACCAGAACATCGAGCCCACGGATTGGGTCCGCGACGCCGTGGACACCGCGCCGATCACCGGCGCGGGACAGATGTTCTCGATGAACATGTACCTCACCGCCGCGGGCGGCGACTACGTCACGCACAACCTGGTGCATGTGTTCGAGCGGGACCGCACCATTGCCTGGATGCCTGGGGTGCTCGACGACGCGGGCAACCACACGCCGGGCGGCTGGTTCTGGCGTTATGACCTTGTGCCGAACGGTGATCGCACCGACGTCACCCTCACGTACGACTGGAGCGGTACGCCGCAGGCCTTCCGGGACCGGGTTGGCGAGATGCCCATCTTCGGCGAGGATTACCTCGCTACCTCCCTGGTCGCTCTCGAGCGCTCGGTCGCTGGTTGACCAGCTAAACGGTCAATCCCAGTTCGCGCGTAGGCCAAAGGTGTCGCTGAGTCCTTGCCGCCCGGCGTCGGTGAGCATCACCGCGCGGCGTTGATTGATGTGACGGATCCAGTCCAGATCGAACAGGCGTCGGGCAAGCGCGGACCCGAGCGCGCCGGCGAGGTGATGGCGTTGTTCGGACCAGTCCACGCAGTAGCGGATCATGGGCTTGCTGCGATCGAGAGGGGCCAGGTCTATTCCCAAGGCGCTGAGGGTTTCTCGTCCCCTGGCGGTGAGCTGGTAGGTCAGGTCTGCGCCCGGAGCCGACAGCCGGTCGGCTGCGGCGGCATCCGGACGGTGGCGTCCGTCGCCGCCGGCGATCAGCTCCCGGTCGAGCATCGCGCTCATGATCGCAACGCCCAACCGCCCGGCGAGGTGGTTGTAACAGGTGCGGGCGCGCCGCAGGGCGTGCGCACGTGTCCCTTGGCGCAGGGAGCGGATCGGCTCGGGCGCAGCGATTCGGGCGAGGGCCTCCAAGGCTTCGGCGACCGGTGGACCGGCCAGACGGAAGTAGCGGGCGCGGCCTTGACGATGCACGGTCAGCAGGCCGGCATGGACCAGCTGGGCAAGGTGTTCGCTGGCCGTCGAAGCGGCCACCCCGGCTTCGGTGGCCAGCACGCTCGCGGGCAGCGCACGCCCGTCGAGCAACGCCATCAATACCCGTGCCCGAGCACGCTCGCCGATCAGTGCGGCAACACTGCCGATATCGGCGTCACCGCCATCCCGGACGGCGACCTCGAGTGCGGGATCGCTGGGCATGCCACCACGATAGGTGGAGGACATTTCGGGCGGCACCGAAGCAAATCGGCATCACGATGGGCCGATGGACACCGACGACACCGCGAACACGACAGCCCCGCCTGGCGCGATCGAGGCAGTGGTTCAGGCTTGGGAAAGCGCCCTGGCCGCTCACGACCTGGACGCCCTGCTGGCCTGTTATGCCACCGATGCGACCTTGGAAAGCCCGCTGGTCGCCCACATCACCGGCACGGACGGAATCCGCCGGGGGCACGCGCAGCTACGGCCGTTTCTCGCCGAGGTGGTAGCTCGCACACCGAAGCTGCGCGCTTATCACCGGGCCGGCTTTTTCACCGACGGTCGGCGGGTGACCTGGGAGTATCCCCGCGCGACGCCTGACGGTGAGCAAATGGACTTCGTCGAGGTGATGGAGATCGAGAGCGGCTTGATTCAGGCCCACCGGGTGTATTGGGGCTGGCGCGGCGTCGAGGTCCTGATGAACGACGAATACCACCGGGATTCCTAGCGTCGGCGACTTTAACGCGCGCCTCTATCCATTCGGCAAGGTAGGGGCGAACAATACGGAAATGGCTCTGAAAACCCGGTCGCACTGGGTGCTCGGGTACGCCCTCTTCGAACGATTCCCCCAACTCGCCCTCGCCGGCGAACCGACCCTCAACGACAGCACCCTGCTGCACGGAGTCAAGCACCTCCCAGTCCATCTCGGCCCCGCCAGGGTCAACGCCGGCTGACCGCGCTACCGACTAACCACATCAGCCGAAACCGGTTGCGGGACAACGGTATAAACGCCAACTGCGGCCCTTGGGGCCAGGCGTGTCATCCGGCCGGCTATCGGCGTTCGGCGCCGTTCCCCCTTCGACACGGGCGCCGACAGGGCGCACACTTGTCGAATGCAGGTATGTCATTTCATCGGCGTTACGCCGAGCGCACCGCGTCTGGCCGCGCCACCACCCTGGCCCCGGGTTCGGGCCTCGATGTCACCGCGACCGACGTGACGTGGCCCCAGCAGCGCCGGACGCTGAACGGCCTGTCGGACATACGCGCGTTCTTCCACACGAACAAGGTGCCGCTGTTCTTCATCTCGCCCACGCCGTTCAACCTGCTCGGCGTTGACCGGTGGATACGAAACTTCTTCTACCTCACCTACTTCGACTCGTTCGAGGGCACGCACTCGCGCGTATTCGTGCCCCGGCGGCGCGACCGCCGCGATTTCGACTCGATGGACGAGGTGTGCAGCCATCTGCTGTCCGATCCCGAGACGGTCGAGTTCATCGCCGGGAAAGGTGCCGGCGGCAAGTGCTGCTTTGTCATGCTGAACGAGGAAATCCAGGCACTCGCGCGGTCGGCGGGCCTCGATGTCATGCATCCGCCGATCGAGTTGCGCCAGCGCCTGGGTTCCAAGATCGTCATGACGCGGTTGGCCGACGAGGCGGGGGTGCCGAGCGTGCCTAATACGATCGGGCGGGCTCACTCCTACGACGACCTGCTGGCGCTCGCGCAAAACGCCGGATTGGGAGACGACCTCGTCATTTCGATCGCTTACGGCAACGCCGGCAGCGGGACATTCTTCGTGCACGGTCAGCGCGACTGGGACCAGCACGCCGGGGATCTGGTAGGGCAGGACCTCAAGGTGATGAAGCGGATCCGCAATGTCGAGGTGTGCCTCGAGGGCGCCGTGACCCGGCACGGCACCGTGGTCGGCCCCGCGATGACGAGTCTCGTCGGCTATTCGGAACTGACTCCGAGCCGGGGCAGCTGGTGTGGCAACGACATCTGGCGCGAGGTGTTGCCGCCCGCCCAGACACATGCCGCGCGAGAAATGGTGGCAAAGCTCGGCGATGTCATGCGGCGCGAGGGCTACCGCGGCTACTTCGAGGTGGACCTGTTGCACGATCTGGACGCCGACGAGCTCTACCTCGGCGAGGTGAATCCGCGGCTGAGCGGTGCCAGCCCGATGACCAACCTCACCACCGAGGCCTATGCCGATATGCCGCTGTTCCTCTTTCATCTGCTCGAGTACATGGACGTGGAGTACGAGCTCGACATCGAGGAGATCAATTCGCGCTGGGAGCGGGGCTATGGAGAAGACGAGGTCTGGGGCCAGGTGATCATCACCGAGACGTCTCCGGAGATCGAGCTCTTCACCGCGACGCCACGCACCGGGGTATGGCGGATCGACGACGACGGCCGGGTCTCCTTTTCGCGAACCGCCAACGACTGGGCCACGCTGCTCGACGGCTCCGAGGCCTTCTACATGCGGGTCGCCGCACCCGGCGACTTACGTTCGCAGGGCGCCCAACTCGGCGTGCTCGTCACTCGCTCACACCTGCAGACGGACGACTATCGGCTCAGCGAGCGCTGCCAGCGCTGGGTCAAGGGGATGAAGGCGAAGTTCGTCTCGACACCCTTGACGCCGGCCGCGCCGATCGTTTCTCGGCTCGTCGCGCGCGCGTGAGCGCCCCGGCCGGCATCGCACTGGACAACTGGCTGTCGGCGCCGTACGCGCGGTGGTCGTTCCAGCACGTCGAAGACTTCGTGCCGACCGCGATCATCTCGCGCGGCACCGGGCCGGTCGCGGCGTTGCCCGCGGCTACTGCCGATCTGTCGACGATTCCGGTGACGGGCACGGACGGCACGGACACCACCGTCGGCGCGGTATTGGCCGGTTCGGGCACCGACGGCTGGGCCGTCGCCTGCCGCGGTGCGATCGCGGCCGAGGAATATCTCGACGGCCTGGGCGCTCGGACGCCACACCTGTTGTTTTCGGTGAGCAAGTCGCTGGTGGGCGCGGTGGTGGGTGTGTTGCATGGGGCCGGTGTGATCGAGCTCGACGCGCCGGTGACGAAATACGTTCCCGCCCTTAATAATTGCGGCTATGCCGGTGCGACGGTGCGTCACTTGCTGGACATGAGGTCGGGTATCGCGTTCTCGGAGAACTACGACGACCCGGCCGCGCAGATACACCTTCTCGACCAGGCAATGGGGTGGGCACCCAGGAGAACTCCGGACGCTCCTGCCACGTTGCAGGAGTTCTTGCTGAGCTTGCGCCAGCAGCGCGCTCACGGCGGCCCGTTCGAATACCGTTCCTGTGAAACCGATGTGCTGGGCTGGATCTGCGAGGTCGCCGGCGCTCAACGGATGCCGGAGCTGATGTCGGAGTTGCTGTGGAGCCGCATCGGCGCACAATGCGACGCCACCATCGGCGTCGACGCCGACGGCACCGGGTTTTTCGACGGTGGCATCAGCGCCTGCCTCACCGACATGATCCGGTTCGGGTCGCTGTTCTTGCGCGACGGCGTCTCGCTGACCGGCCGGCAAGTGGTGCCGTCGGCGTGGATCGCCGACACCCTCGACGGCGGACCCGACTCGCGTCAGGCGTTCGCCGCCAGCCCCGACGACAACGAGATGCCCGGCGGCATGTACCGCAACCAGATGTGGTTCCCCTACCCGGGCAGGAATGTCGTGTTGTGCCAAGGCATGTGCGGTCAGATGATCTATGTCAACCGCGCCGCGGAGGTGGTCGCCGCCAAGTTATCCACGCAACTGAAGACTCATGAGCCGCACATGTCCGACGCCCTGCGCGCCTTCGACGCGGCGGCACGCGAATTGGCTGGACTCCCCGGCTAGTCGACCGCAGTCAGTCGGATATCTCGGCGAGCCGTTCGGCCGAACTCCGGATATTCTGCATGTCTGTCTTGCTTTGGAGCAGCGCACTTTTGACGGCCTCGATCGCGCCATCAGGATCGGAAGGGAATCGAATGCCCTCACCCCGTTGGCCGGCCGCACTCGCCGTTTCCCTACTGGCCGCCGCGGCACTGCTCAGCACCGCCGGCGTCGCGGCCGCGACCCCCCAAGATGACGCGTACCTCGCGCAACTGCGTGCCGTCGGCCTGACTTGGCCGCCGAAAACGGACGAGGCCCTGATCGCCGAGGCGCACGACGTGTGTTACGACCTGACCTGGGGTTGGACGCCGCAACAGATCGCCGACGATCTGCACGCCCGGTTGGACACCAAGGGCGTGACGCTGCTGGACGTCGGGAGCCTGGTCAACGCCGCCCACTCGATCTATTGCCCCGGCAATGTGTGCGACGCCCCCAGCCTTTGCACCTGAGGACCCCCGCCGAGCGACGCAGTAACTGGCTGTAGCGTGACGGCCGTGAAGTCCTCCCGGATGTACTCCTCCGTCGCGCTCGCGGCTTCGGTCGCAGCAACCGCTCTGACGCTCGCCGGAGCGGGCACGGCCACCGCGGCCGGCTCATGTCCGACCGCGGCACCGCAAAACGGTGCAACGCCCGACTGGACGTTGAGCGGTACCACGGGCAGCGTCGCGGTCACCGGATCCACGGACACCACCGCTCCGCTGGTCAAGGTCACCACACCGTTCAGCGTGGGCCAGACCCAGGTGCACACGCTGCAGGCCGGAGACGGACCGGTCGTCTCCAACACCGCCCGCGTCTCCGTCTGCTACATGGGCGTCAACGGGCGTGACGGGTCCGTCTTCGACAGCAGCTACCAGCGCGGCGCCCCCGTCGACTTCCCGCTTACCGGCGTCGTGCCGGGCTTTCAGAAGGCCATCGCGGGACAGAAGGTCGGGTCGACGGTCGCCGTCGCGATGGTCCCCGCCGATGGCTACCCCGAGGGTCAGCCCAGCGCCGGCATCCAGCCCGGCGACTCGCTTGTCTTCGCGATCAAGATCCTCAGCGCCACCGGCTAGCTCGGGCCGCCAAATCCCCTGTGCGGCAGGTTAATCACCTAGCGGCGCGAACATGAGCGCGGGATCGATGCCGAGTTGTCCAGCGACGTGAGTGGTGTCCCAGTACTCACGCCAGTGCGTGATCGCGCCGTCGCGAACCTCGAAAAGCGCGGTGACGTGGAAGGTGACGGCCACGCCGTTCATGGCGTTCACGTCGACTCGTTCGACGACGACGGTGTCGTCGTCGGACACGATCGTGCGGATCTCGCTCCCCTCGATCATGCCCGTCGCCAGGGTGTTGTGCTTCTCGAGTTCCGCGCGCGCCGCGTCACGTCCCCGCACCACCGGTGACAGCGGCACGTGCAGCTGCCACACGAAGTCGTCGGCCATGAGTGCGGTCATCGCGTCGACGTCCATGCTCTTGCCGTAAGCGGCGTGTATGAAATCGACCACGATTCTTTCGTTGTCGTTTTTGGTCGCAACGCTTTTCGCCATCTCATTGTCCTTCAAGGGCGGTTACAGTTCGCTATTCGTCGAACTGTAGATGGCAGTCGCTCGAAAAGGCGGTGATATACGAATCGCTTAACGCGGCCTCAGGGCCGAAGCAGCGTGATGATGGTGACGTCGTCGTCGGTATGCCTCGACGCCATCGCGGTCCAGATCCGGGACGCCGTCGCATCGCCCGCCCGGCCGAGGGTCGCCGCCAAGAGATCGAGCCCGTCGTCGATCGACTCGCCGCGACGCTCCACGAGGCCGTCGGAGAACAGGACCAAGCCGTGTCCGGGTTCGACGCTGAACGTGCTGGGGGCATAGCTGACACCCTTGACGCCGATCGGTGGGGAGAGCTTGATGGGCGCCGAGACCGCCTCGCCGACAACGTTGCCGGTCAGGTCCGTCACATACGGCAGCAAGTGGCCGGCCGAGGCGGCCTCCACCCGGCCCGAATCGAGATCGACCCGCGCGGCGATGACCGTGGCGAATGCGCCGGGCAGCATGTGCAGGCAGAACTCGTTGAGCTGTTCGAGCGCCTCGGCCGGTGTGGCGCCGGTGAACAGCTGGGCGCGCAGCGCGTTGCGCAGCGCGGCCATGGTGCCGGCCGCGGCGATGCCGTGCCCGGCCACGTCGCCGATCAGCGCGATCAGCCGGCCGTCGCGAAGCTCGAACGCGTCGTACCAATCGCCGCCGACGTTGTCCCCCGCCGCCGGTTCGTAATGCGCGGACAGGCGCCAGTTGTCGAGGGCGGGGATGGATTCGGGTAGCAGGCTGCGCTGCAGCGTCTCCGCCAGGCGCAGCGCTCCGCGCGTGCGGCGATACAGCGACTCGACCAGCTGGAGTCGCAGGGATCCGGCGGAGTCGGTCTCGCTCAGCGACCAGGGTTCGCTGCGCCCATGCACGATCTCGCGCCATCGGTCGAACGATTTGCGCGGGCTGAGCCGATACTGGTCGCCCTCGCTGATCGCGATCGACTTGTTGTAGGGGTCGCCGCCCCAGTCCACCGAGCGCAGCACCTCTCGGCGGAACCAGATCGCGTATTGCCCGTCGGGCAGATTGAGCGCCAGCGCCCCGGCGGCCACCTGCGGATCCAGCTTGAGCTCCGGCAGCGCCCGGGACAGGCACTCGCTGCTCGCGATCTCGTCGTCCACCTCGCGCGCCCAGGCGGCGACGGCGGACACGACTTCGGGCGGCGGAACCGAGCCGCGCTTGCGGAAGTCGCCCCCGATGTGGATGACCACGCCGTCGGCGGGCACCAAATCGAGCACGTCCGGCGCCCCGAGCAGCGCCGCCGATAGCGGCTCGCCGTCGTCCAGCGTGGCGGCGGTGAGCTTGGCCAAGATGGCCTGCGCGGCCAGGCGCTTGTGCAGCTGTTCATCCTCGAACCGGTCGACGAGTCGCAGCGACAGAGTCGAGCCGAGGAACTCGGCCGCCGCCCGGGTGCCGAACGGTGGCAGGTGCGGTCCGGTGTAGTGGTGGCAGGCGATCAGCCCCCACAGCCGGCCCTGCCGCAGCAGCGAGATCGACATCGATGCGTGCACGCCCATGTTCTGCAGATACTCGATATGGATGGGCGAAACGCTGCGCAGGGTGGCATACGTGAGGTCCAGCGGCGTACTGCTCACCGGGTCGATGCTCGGCACCAGCGGCGCCGGCGCGTAGTCGACGTCGGAAATCAGTCGGATCCAGTTCTTCTCGTACAGTGCGCGCGCCTGCGCCGGGATATCGGTCGAGGGGTAGTGCAGGCCCAGGAAGGAGTTGAGGTCGTCGCGCTTGGACTCGGCCACGACTTCGCCGTTGTACTCCTCGTCGTAGCGATACACCATGACCCGGTCGAAGCCGGTCAGGTCTCGGACGGCGCGCGCCGCGGTGGCGTACAGCTCGGTCAGCGTGGCGGCCCGGTTCAATTCCTCGACCGCGCCGCGGACCGCCTGGTAGGTGTTCGGGAAGGAGAACGGCCGCTCGCCGTAAGCGATTTCGAGCTCAACCAACAACACGCCGCCCGGCTCGCGGTGCAGGATCGCGTCGAAGGCCCGCGACTCGCCGCCGACCTCGATGGTGAGTTCGAGCGGGTTGTTCTGGCGCAGACTGCCGAAAGTCTCCGCCGCGCGCTCGATGCGGGCGGCTTGTTCGGAACCGAGCAGCGCGGACAGGTGCCGGCCGAGCACGGCTTCGACGGGACGGTCGAGCAGATCGGCGACGTTGGCGCTGACCTGACGCACTTCGAACGCGGGTTCGTGTACCACCGCGAGCACCCCGCGCGGCTGAATGCTGCCGGGGATGTGGATCGGCTCGCGCGCACAGTTGTCCAGGTCGATGGGAGTGCCGACCGGTACGAGATCGTCGATCGGCTGATCCGCGGACGCCGACGGCGGGACGTGCCGCTCGTCGCCGGTCACGCGAGCCGCTTCGTTGGAGTGGTGAGGGGTAGCAGCCAGACCTCCAAGCTATCAATGTGCGTCGCCGTTCGCCGACTAGGTAAGCCGCGATACGCGCGGCCTGGCAGATTCGCCCGGCAGTGACTTCCCCACGCGCCCAAGAAATTTTCCCCCTTCGACGGCGGTACGCGCCGTCGACCCCGGTCGGCCTCGCCGCGGTAACCGCTCCCGCCGCGCTCACCAAGGTAATCTGAGCAGGTCATGTGCTCGGTCGCCGTCCCAACAACCCGCCGTCTATCGGTCGCGATGAAGCAGGGCTCGGCGGCCGAACACGAGGCCGCCGAGCAGAGCCCATTCATGTCCGAACTGCTCGCCGGCCGGATCGGCGCACCGGGCTACTGCGAGTACTTGCTTCGGTTGCGTGTGGTGTACGCAGCCCTGGAGGACGCCGTGCGGGCCCGCCGTGACGATTCCATGGTTGCCGCGGTGTACGACCCCGCGCTGGAGCGCCTGACTGCTATCGACGCCGACCTCGATCACTGGCTGACCCCGGGTGCCGCACACGAGGTCGACTCCCCCGCGGCGACGGCCTACGCCGAGCGACTCGGCGCCCTCACGTGGGGTGGCGCCCTGGTGGCCCACCACTACACGCGCTATCTCGGGGATCTCTCCGGAGGCCGGGGCATCGGCAAAATCCTCGATCGCACCTTCGATCTTCGGGGCGCGGGACTTGCATTCTATGAATTTCCGGTGCGGCCCAAACCGTATAAGGACGCCTATCGTGCCCGCCTCGACGCGCTGCGTCCCGACGCCGACGAAATCGATCGCATAGTCGGCGAGGTGAAATACGCCTTCGGCCTGAACCAGGCCCTCTTCGATGAACTGTCCGACGGCGTGCCGGACCGTCGGCGCTGAATCACACTTCGGCGGAACCCCAGCGAACCCGTGCGGCAACGAACCAGGTGCCGTCGAAGAGCGCCTCTCCCCCGAGTTCGTCGGCCAGTTGCCGGCCGCCGAGGTAGCGCTTGTAGACGCGGTGACGCGATCCGTCATTCAAGGTCCGCTCTTGCCATTGCTCGGGTTCCACGCCGGCGCGAAGCGCTGAGTCGATGACGATCAGCTCCCCCGCCACCCGGCGTACCTCAGTCAGAAAGGCTTGGCGTTCATCGGCCGGCAGGTGCCCGTAGAAGTGGCCGGTCAAAACGCGGTCGAAGGCCTTGCCCGCGAACGGCAACGACAACGCGTCAGCGACGATCGCCACGCCGTGCGGCAACCGCGATTGGGTCAACTCGACCATCGCAGGGCTTTGGTCCGCTCCCACCACGAGGCCACGCAGATGACGGGTCAAAAAACCGCTACCGCAAGCAACGTCCAGCGTGCGCGCGGCCGGCAGGTCGGCAACCAAGCTGACCACCCGATCGACCTCGGCGCTCCACCCTGGCCGGTCACGCTGGGCGAAATGCCCTTGTCCTAAATACCATTCGTCGTATTCGGCGGCGCGCCGATCGTAATAGGCTGCGGTATCAGGGTCTCGGGCAAAGGCCGGGGATGTTCGCGACATATCGTCAGTCTTATCGACGCCACCACCGCTGGCCACCCATTTACGCGCGCTGACTCTTCTAATGGGTCAGACCTGGTTGAATCCGCCATCGGCGGTGACGGTGGATCCGGTGGTGAAGCTGGACAGATCGCTGGCCAAAAACACTGCGGCATTGGCGATCTCGGTGGGCTCGGCGAAGCGGCCCAGCGGGATGGTGCCGATGCGGCCGGCGCGGAACTCCTCGATCGAAGCGTCGGGATCGGTCTGCGCGGCCAGCGCGTCGCTGCCGGGGGTGGCCGTGGACCCGGCCACGATGACGTTGACCCGGATGTTGCGGCCGGCGAGTTCGTTGGCCCAGGCGCGGGCCAGGGATCGGACGGCGGCCTTGGTGGCGGCGTAGATGCTCAGCCCGGGGCGGCCGCGGTCGGCGGTGGTGGAGCCCGTCAGAATGACGGAGGCGCCGTCGTTGAGCAGCGGCAGCGCCTTTTGCACGGTGTAGACGACGCCCTTGACGTTGGTGGTCAGCAGCGCGTCGAGGTCGTCATCGGTGATTTCCCCCAGCCGCGCCACCCTCGTCGATCCGGCGTTGGCCATCACGATGTCGAGGCCGGTACCCGCTGCCACGACCTCGGCGTAGAGCCGGTCCAGATCCTCCGGCGTTCCGACATCTCCGCGCACGGCGGTCACGCGAGGGCCCAATGTGCTTGCCGCAGCATCGAGTTCAGGCTGGCGCCGACCCGTGATGAACACCCGGGCGGCACCCTCGGCAAGAAATCGTTCGGCGGTGGCCAACCCGATCCCGGAGTTGGCGCCCGTGATGACAGCGGTCTTGTGGTCGAGCAATCCCATTCGGTTCTCTCCTCGAGTCGGCGTGCCGTCACCGTTGAAACCGCGGCCGCGAATTCGCGCGCGCCGCCGCCTCGATGATGCCGTGGATGACCTGCGCCGACACCATCGCCCCCGTGCGTCCTGCCCGTCGAGCACGGGATCACCGATCGTGAACCCCGAAACCTCACCCGACACGTTCTCATCCGAACTCGTATTCTCTGCAGCATGATCGCCGCCTTGATCCTGACGCCGAGGTCAGCGCGCAGCCCGCTGCGGGCGGCCGGCAAATCCGCGCGCTAGGCCCGGTGCGGACGCGTGGCGGCTCTGGCACTGGCGCTTGCCGGTCTGGCGTTTCTCGACTCGCTCAACGTGCTCAACGTGGGAGTGGTTTCGGCGGTCATCTTCGACAGCCGGCTGGGGCGCCGGTCTCCGCTTCCCGGCGCCTTGAGTTACGTCGCGGGCGTGTTCGCGGTGACGACCACATTCGGCGTGTGCACCGTACTGGGCATCGGCTTCATCACCGAGGTCCTCGACTTTCACCTGACACCGGCCATTCGTTTCCGGGGCGAACTGCTGCTGGGCATCGCGTTGATCTGCTTGGCCTTCTTTCCGTTGACCGCACAGTCGTCGGCACCCGGCTGGGCGCTGGCGGCGATGCGGCAACGGCCCTGGCTGCTCGGATTTCTGGGGCTGGCGGTGGGCAGTGGCCAGGCCCCTACCGCCGTGCCCTATCTCACCGGCTTGGCGATGCTCGCCGCGGTGCACCCGCGGCCGCCGCTCTGGCCGTTGGTCATCCTCGTCTACTGGGCCATCGCCCTGTCGCCGCCGCTGCTGATCCTTGCCCTCTCGATGAGAAAAACCATGCGGGCCCAGCGCATTCAGCGCGCGATCGTGCGCGCCCTCACTCGCTACGGGCCGATGTCGGTGCGGCTGTTGTTCCTGGTTTTCGGAACCGGGCTCATCGCCGACGCAATCGTCAACCACAGCGCGCTGTGGTGAGGTGGTACGACTTCTCATCTGATGCACAGCGAGCTGGATTACCTTGTCGCGTGTGACCGATCGCCACGAACGCGCAATGTCCTTCGGCTCGATCGCCGAGGACTACGACGGGCTGCGGCCGCAGCCTCCGCAGCAGGCGGTGGACTGGCTGCTGCCGTCGGACTGCGAGCTGGCCGTCGACGTCGGTGCGGGCACCGGCCTGTTCACCCGCACGCTCGTCGGCCGGGCAGCGCAAGTCGTCGCCGTCGAGCCCGATGCGCGGATGCGAGCGGTGCTGGCCGAGCGGTCCCCCGGAGTTCGCGCCGTGGCGGGCACCGGTGAGTCGATTCCCCTCCCGGACAACTCCGCCGACGCGGTCTTCGTCTCCTCGGCGTGGCACTGGATGGATCCCGACCGGGCCGTCCCGGAGATCGGCCGCGTGCTGCGCGACCGCGGTCCGTTCGGGCTGATCTGGACCAGTCGCGATCGCGACGTGGACTGGGTCCGCGACCTCGAGGTGCTGCCCAAGGACGACACGTCCGATCTGGATGCGCCCGACCGCTTCCGCCGGCGCCACGAGAACGTCGTACTGCCGGATCCGCAGATATTCCACAACGTCGCGCGCGAGACGTTCGATTTCGTGCGCACGATGACGGTCGACGACATCGTCGCGATGCTCGCCACCTACAGCCGGGTGATCATCGCCTCCCCCGACGACCGCGCGCAGCGGCTCGACAACGCCCGAGCCATCTTGACCGAGCGTTTCCCCGGCGCCGACGTGATCGACGTCCCCATGCAGTCCCGGTGCTGGCGCGCCGATCGGATCGCCCGCGGCCGCTAAGCGCCGCTTGGACGTTCCGTTTGCCGATGTCGTAGACAGCGGGGGGTTAAGCGCGTAACTTCTGCCGCATTCACTTAGGAGACGCAATGACGGTGCAATCCGTATTGGCCGAGGTCCGAGAAATCCCCGGTACCGGTGACGTGATCCCGATCTTCGATCCCTCCACCGAGGAACAGATCAGCCAGTTCACCGACGGCGGTACCGAAGCCGTCAACGAGGCGGTCGCGCGCGCGAAAGCGAGCGCCGAGTCCGAAATATGGTCCGGGAAGCCCGATTACGAGCGAGCCAAGGTCCTGTGGCGGGTCGCCGACCTGATCGACGAGAACGCCGAGCTGCTCGCCGAGCTCGAAATGCTGAACGCCGGGATGTATCCCGCTCAAGCGCAGATGCAGGTGAAAATCGGCGCCGAGTGGTTCCGCTATTACGCCGGCTGGTGTACCAAGATCGACGGCATTGCGCGCGATGTGAACACCGGCGGCCTGACCGGCGTCGATTCGCACATGCACACCTATACGGTGCGCGAGCCCTACGGCGTGGTCGGGCTGATTTTCCCGTGGAACGGCCCCGTGTTCAATTTCTGCGCCAAGCTTGCGCCGTCGCTGGCGGCCGGGTGCAACAGTGTGGTGAAACCCGCTGAGGAGACGCCACTTTCGGCGCACGTGCTGATGCGCCTGCTGGCCGAGGCCGGAATCCCGGACGGGGTGGCCAACCTGGTCAACGGATACGGACACACCGTCGGCGCGGCGATCACCGCGCACCCCGACGTGGAGAAGGTCGCCTTCACCGGCTCGACAGAGGTGGGCCGCGCGATCGTGCACGCCGCGGCCGACAGCAACCTCAACAAGGTCACCCTCGAGCTCGGCGGCAAGTCACCGGTGCTGATTTTCGACGACGCGAAACTGAAGAAGGCCGTCCCGATGTCGGCGTTCGGCACGTTCGTCCACTCGGGGCAGGCCTGCGTGTGCGGCTCCCGCATTCTGGTGCAGCGTGGTGTGTACGACCAGGTCGTCGAGGGCATGGCGATGGTGGCGAATGCGATGAAGATGGGCGGCCCCAACGAAGAGGGGACCATGAGCGGACCGCTGATCAGCCAGAAGCAGCTCGACCGGGTGCTGGGCTACCTGGAGCAGGGCAGGTCCGACGGCGCGGAAATCGTCACCGGCGGCCACCGCCTCGATCGCAAGGGCTACTTCGTGCACCCGACGGTCGTCACCAACGTCGATCCCGACACCAGCCGGCTGTTCCAGGAAGAGATCTTCGGGCCCGTCGTCACGGTCCTGCCCTTCGACGACGAGGACGAGGCCGTCGCGTTGGCCAACAACAGCACCTACGGGCTGGCCGCCACGGTGTGGACCAAGGACCTCGCCCGCTCCCATCGACTGGCCAAGCGGCTGGCGGCCGGAACCGTCGGGCTCAACTGCGCTTTTCCCTACGACCACTCGATGCCCTTCGGCGGCTACAAGCAGTCCGGCTGGGGCCACGAGTCAGGCAAGGCCGGCATCGAGACCTACCTACAGACCAAGATCGTCTGGGCACAGATGTAGCGGCCTCACGCCTGCGGCCCCTCCGGCGGCCAGACCGTCCCGGGCGACGCCTCGCCGGGGCTCTCGAAATCGCCGCGAGACAGCGGCACCCACCGCTCGCTCGGTGCGGGCTGCTCCGACGACGGGAAGTCGCGCAGACTGCCGGTCGGCTTGGCGTCCCACTTGGCGAACGTCAGCGGCGTCTGCAGCCAGGCGTGCAGCAGGTTGTAGGCCGACTCGAGCGAATCGATGTGAGTGCGCTCCCAGCCATGGCTGCCGTCGAGGCCGAAGCCGACCAGCGCGGCGCGGGTGTTGGCACCCGCTTCGATCGCCGCCGCGGCATCGGACCGGTAGTAGCGAAAAACGTCGCGGGCGAATGGGATTCCCTGCTCGCGGGCCAGCCGGCAGAGTTTGCGGGTGAGGTGGTAGTCGAACGGGCCATGCATGTCGGCCATCGGGATCGTCACGCCGTCCTCGAGGGAATGCTGGCCGGGCGCGCACACCGCGTTGTCCACCGAGACCAGCTCGGCGACATCGGCGGGCAAGCCGTGACTGGCCCCGTGGCCGACCTCCTCGGTGATGGTGACCATGATCGTGGTGCGGTGCGGCAGCACCACCTTGTTCTCGGAGAAGTTCTTGGCCAGCGCGAGCGCTATCGCGACGCCCGCCTTGCCGTCCAGATGGCGTGAGACGATGAAGCCGTCGGCGGTGAGCTCGGGGCTGGTGATCAACGCCACGAAGTCACCGACCTGCAGGCCGAGCCGAACCAGGTCCTCGCGCGAGGACACTTTGCGGTCGATGCGGACCTCGACGTGCTCCCAGTTGGTGGGTTGTGTGTCGATCTCATCGCCGAATGCGTGCCCGCTGGCCTTGAGCGGCATGACCGTGCCGGTGATGAACTCATCGGGGTCGTCGATGAAAATGCGCACCCGGGCGCCCGCGGCGAACCGCGCCGAAAAGGTGCCGACCGGGACCAGTTGAAGGCGGCCGTTGTCCTTCAGGTCGCTGACCATGCAGCCGATGGTGTCGGAGTGAACCACTATGGCGCGGTCGATGGTCGCGGACTCACCCGGCAGTTCGGCGGTCAGCGCGCCGCGCCGGGTCAGCGTGAACGGCACCCCGAAGTGGTCGAAGATGTCGCCGATCACCTGCATCACCGCATCCGTGCGTCCCGACGGGCTCGGGGTCTGCAGCAGCGCCAGCAGGGTGTCGATCATCCAGGTGCGGTCGGCCTCGGCCATGGCCGCGATCTGGCCCACGTTATCTCCTCTCGAGTCGCCTCCGAACGCGTTCAACCTACCGTGTGAGCGGCACCGAACGCCCGTCGCGGCGGGCGCCGCACCACGGCTGCGGGCGTTCGATATGTCCGCTGCCCCTAAGAAGCGGATTCCATCTGGGCGATCAGATCCGCGAGGGTGAGGATGCGCTGGGCGTCGCGCACATGCAGGCTCTCGATCATGCGGCCGTCGACGGTGATGACGCTGGTGCCGGACGCCTGCGCCTGCTCGTAGGCCGAGACGATCTTGCGGGCGTCCTCCACTTCCTTGTGTGAGGGACCGAACAGCTCGTTGGCGGGGGCGATCTGCGACGGGTGGATCAGGGTCTTGCCGTCGAAGCCCATCTCGCGGCCTTGCCGAGCCTCGGCCCGGAATGCGCCGTCGTCGGTGACGTCGTTGAACACGCCGTCCAAGATGACCTTTCCGGCCGCCCGGGCTCCCAGCAAGGCCAAGCCGAGGGCGGGCACCGCGGGTGCGCGCCCGGGCACGTGCAGGCCGTGCAGCTCGTTGACCAGGTCGTTGGTACCCACCACCAAACCGGCCAGGCGATCGCTGGCCGACGCGACCTCCTCGGCCCGCAGAAAGGCCCGGGGCGTTTCGATCATCACCCACAGCTGCAACGACTTCGGCGCTCCCAATGCGTCCAGCGCGTCGGCCAGCGCTCGAACCTGTTGACCCGTCTCGACTTTCGGCACCAGCACGCCGTCGGCGGCGGAACCGGCCACCGCCGCCAGGTCGTCGTCGTGCCAGTCGGTGTCCAAGCCGTTGATGCGCACCACGACCTCGCGGGGCCGGTAGCTCTCTGACGAGATCGCGTCACACACCGTCATCCTCGAATCGGCTTTCGCGTTGGGACCCACGGCATCCTCGAGGTCGAAGATCAGCACGTCCGCCGGCAGCGTCTTACCCTTCTCCAGCGCGCGCGGCTTGTTGCCGGGGAGGTACAGGGCGGATCGGCGCGGGCGCAGGGTCGGTGCCATGAAAGCGATTCACTTCCTGTCGTCGTTGGAGCGGGAGAGTCACGAGCGTGCGCGACGGGTGTGGGGTGCGCGCGGCCTAGGCAGAAAGTACCCTTCGGTACCGGTGGAGCCGTGCGCCGGTGGTCAGCGGTCCGGCAGGCGAAATGGCCGACGCCGCGAGTGGATCGGCGGAAGGGGAAAACGAATGTCATCATTAGGCTCGGCGCGGAGCGAGGGCGACAGCTGGGACCTGGCGTCCAGCGTGGGGGCGACCGCCACGATGGTGGCGGCCTCCCGAGCGCTGGCGTCCCGTGAGCCGGACCCGTTGCTGGACGACCGATTCGCCGAGCCGTTGGTGCGGGCGGTCGGGCACCCCTTCTTCACCCGCATGCTGGACAACGAAATCCCGCTCGAGACCGACGACATGCCGATGACCCTGCAGCAGCGGCGCGAGCAGATGACCGTGCGGACCCGGTATTTCGACGACTTCTTCGGCGCCGCCACCGCGGCGGGCATACGGCAGGCCGTCATCTTGGCCGCCGGGCTCGACGCGCGGGCCTATCTGTTGGCGTGGCCCTCGGGCACCGTGGTTTTCGAGGTCGACCAGCCCGAGGTGATCGCCTTCAAGACGAACACGCTCGCCCGGATCGGTGCCGAACCGACCGCCGAGCGCCGCACCGTCGCAATCGACCTGCGCGACGACTGGCCAACGGCGCTGCGGGACAGCGGCTTTGACGCCGACTCGCCCACCGCCTGGATCGCCGAGGGTCTACTGCCCTACCTACCGCCCGACGCCCAGGACCGGCTGCTGGACAACATCACCGCGCTCAGCGCGCCGGGCAGCCGGCTGGCCACGGAAAACATCACCGACATGAGCGTGTTCACCGACGAACGCGCTCGGGCGATGCGCAACACCTGGCGTCAGCACGGGCTCGACATCGACGTCGCCGAGCTCGTCTGGCTTGGCGAGCGCCGCCCGGCCGGCGAGCACCTGGCCGACACCGGTTGGAACGTCACCCGCCACCCGACCGAACAGGTCTATGCCGAGTACGGATTCGTGCTGCCGGACAACGAAATCCTCAAGGAGTTCCGTCACTCGATCAGTTACCTCAGTGCCGAATTGGGCTGAGTCCCAGCGGTTTCGGTGGTAATCCACGTCCGCTAGGACTTGGCTTCGCGCCACCCCCGCTCGAACGGCAGCCGCCATGCGTTGGGCGCGATGAGTTGGTGAATCGCGTTGGGCCCCCATGTGCCTGGCTGATACAGCTTGGCGGGCGGCGGGTCGCTGAGCAGATCTTCGGAACGCTCCCATAATGATTCGATGCCCTCCGCGGTGTTGAACAGCGTGTGGTCGCCCCGCATCGCATCGAGGATCAGCCGTTCGTAGGCCTCGAGCACGTCCACGACGGTGTCGATCTCCTGGGAGGAAAACTGCATGGACAGCTTGTCCAGCTTCATGCCCGGGCCGGGCCGCTTGCCATAGAACGACAACGAAACCTTCGAGTTGTCGGCAAGGTCGAACGTGAGGTGATCGGGGCCCTGCGTGCCCACACCCGATCCGGGCGGAAACATGGTCCGCGGCGCCTCTTTGAACGCGATCGAGATGATGCGGATGCCCTCGGCCATCTTCTTGCCGGTCCGCAGGTAGATGGGCACCCCCGCCCACCGCCAATTGTCGATGCCGACCTTGAGGGCGATGAAGGTTTCGGTGTCGGAATCCTTCGCCACGCCGTCCTCGTCGCGATATCCGTTGTACTGACCCCGAACCACGTTGGCCGGCTTGACCGGCAGCATCGACCGGAACACCTTGTTCTTTTCCTCGCTGATGGCAAACGGCTCGAGCGCCGTCGGCGGCTCCATCACCACGAACGCCATCACCTGGAACAGGTGGGTCACCACCATGTCCTTGTAGGCCCCGGTCTCTTCGTAGAAGTTCGCCCGCTGCTCCAAGCCCTTGTCCTCGGGGATGTCGATTTGAATGTGATCGATGAAGTTGCGGTTCCAGATCGGCTCGAAGAGGCCGTTGGCGAACCGAAACGCCAAGATGTTCTGCGCGGCTTCCTTGCCCAAGAAGTGGTCGATGCGGAAAATCTGGGATTCCTCGAAGGTTTCGTGCACGAAGTCGTTCAGCGCCACGGCGCTGGCCAGATCGGTGCCGAACGGTTTTTCCATCACCACCCGCGACCGTTCGACCAGCTTGGCGTCGCGCAGCATGGTGATCACGGCGCGCGCCGCCTTGGGTGGAACCGACAGATAATGCAGGCGCCGAACGTTAGCCCCCAGATTCTCCTCGGCCTGGGCCACCGCCTCGGCCAGTGCCTCGGGTCCGGCGCCCTGCGGGACGTAGCTGATGATGCCGGCGAAATTGGCCCACTGCTCGTCCGTCAGCTTGTGCGAGCCGAAGGAATCGATCGCCTCCTTGGCGATCTCGCGGAATTCCTCCTGACTCAGGTCCTCCAACGACGTGGCGACGATTTGAATATTGGGCGCTAATTCCGACTGGTCCAGGTAGGCCAGGCCGGGGATCAGCTTTCGTTTCGCCAGATCGCCCGTCGCACCGAAAAGGACGATGACATGCGGGTCGAGCGCATCGGCGTGGTGGCGACGCGGGCGGGCGTCGGCAGCTGGGTAAGCGATGGTCTGAGGTTTCTCGGTAGCCACTCTTGCGATACTTCCACCGTCGCGGCGCTGTGTCTCGTCCGTCTCACGGCCGCCCGATTCTGGTTAGCAATCGCCCGATCGGGTATGGAATAGCGGCGGGTTCCCGGCGCCGGGGCCCGTCTCCCCACCCACGCCAGTTGGAAAGCGATATGACCAAACCCGACAAAGACCCGCTGAGCCGCGCGCAGGAGCTGGAAAACATCGTCGACCAGCTCGAGGAGAAGGTTACCGAGGAAAGCGAAGCCGAAGGCGTTCCCGGCAACCGCAGCGACCGGGAGCAAGCGGCCGTCCGAGGTGCCACCAACGAGCCGCCGGACTGATCGGCCGCCGGCCCGGCTCGCCGAGCACGCTCATTCGCTCGGGAGGTCGATGGCGTGCGCCTTCAGCGTCGTCAGCAGCTCGGGCGCGGGCCATTCGTTGGCCCGGTAGCGGACCGGACTGATTCCGGCAACGGGCAGGATGCCCACCACGTCGACGACCGTCGCGAATGGCACGGTGAACTTGTCGGACACGTTCGACGGATCGCCGACCAGAAAAGTCACGTAATCGGTCTGCGGCAGCTCCCACGGGATGCCCTGACCCCACGCCGCGGTGCTGCGCCGGCCCCAGGCCGTTTCGATCATCTGTGCGTCGCCGACGTATTGCGGGAACAATTCGCGCTCATAGTGCTCCCGCAAGAATTCGGTCTGGTGGCGGTATTCCTTTGTGGCCAAGAGTGTTCGGGCCCGCAGCGCCAGCTCGCGCAGCGGGTGCGGCCCGGCCTGATCAAACGGCGCGATGATGGTGCCCTCGATGGTGTAGCCCTGCGGCGAGATCGGCTGCTCGGCATCGAGGTACATCTGCTCGGCGACCTCGAAGAGGTCCCCGGCGTCGTCGGGCGCGTCGGTGCCCAGCAGCAAGACACCGTCGCCCGGGAAAAACACCAGCGGACGGGGGCCGCCGGCCACCGCCAGCGAACCCAGCCACCCGGTGGCCAGGATCATCGAATCGATATAGGTGCCGCCATCGGCGTCCTTCAACAGGAACTTCTCACCGGGCGCGAAGGTCTGCTGCTGCGCCGACAGGTTCTCCCGGGCGACCGCGAAGGCCTGATCGCCGGTGATGCCCCAGGCACCCGTTTCCGCCGGTGTCACCATGGCCCGCACGGTCGGCAGGTCGACCACGACCATCTCGTTGATGAAGGGAAACACCGGGCGCACCCACGGCTGGGCGCCGGTGTTGACCAAGTGATTGACGTAGCTCTGCGGGCGCAGCACCGGCCTGAGCAAGGGTTGGGCCTCGGCCCAATCCTGCGGCGCCGTCGGCGGTTGCTCGGTTGCCATGTCCACGATGAGTGCTTTCCTGCTCTTGAACAGCGAACACGCACGTTACACCCTGCGCGGGCCGACACAAGTCACCTTTTTCGGCGTGGGCGCGGTCGGCCTCAGGTCGCGACGGGTGGGCCGAACCAGGTGCCGAGGGCCCGGTGCAGCGCCGTGTCGGCGCGGGCGCCGACCCAGGCGACGTGCCCGTCCGGTCGGATCAGCACCGCCGGCGGCGCGCTGACCGCCCCTAGCGCCGGAAGTTCGCATGGGCCAACATGTTTCGCGTCGACCAGGTGCACCCGGTCCGCCCAGGACACGATGTCGATGCCGCCGGCGTCGCCGAAATTAACCAGCACCGGACGGGCGTCTCGCAGCAGGTCGAACACGCGCGACGAACCGTCGGCGGTGAGTAGATCCAGGTCGGGCATGCGGCGCCCCACCAGCGGGTGCCCCTCCCCCAGGTCGTAGCGGATGTCCAAGCCCGACATCATCGCCGCGAAACGCGAGCGGGGTTCGTCCATGTCGAGCAACTCGGTCACGGTGTCGCGCAGCGCCTGGGTGCGGTCGTCGGGGCGAAGGAGCGCCATCTGCGCCAACGCGTTGCGCAGCACACGCTGGGCGACCGGATGCCGTTCGGCGTGATAGGTGTCCAGCAGACTGTCGGGTGATGTCTTGGTGACCACCTGGCCCAGCTTCCAGCCCAGATTCACCGCATCCTGCACGCCGGTGTTCAGGCCCTGCCCACCCACCGGGTGATGGATATGCGCGGCGTCGCCGGCGAGCAGAACCCGCCCGCGCCGATAGTTCGCGGCCTGTCGCGCCGCGTCGGTGAACCGGGAAATCCAAGCGGGACTGTGGATCCCGTAGTCGGTTCCGTATACGGCGACGAGCGCCTCACTCAGCTCGCGCAGCGTGGGTTCGGACGGCGGCCCGAGGCGCCGCTCGGTGACCATGATCCGAACCGGTCCCCCCTCCTCGGCAACCGAAAGGGCATGGACACCGAGCGCGTCGTGGCGGATGCCCCACTGCGGGGATTGCTCGGCCGCGGAGTCCATTTCGGCTTCGGCGAGCAAATAGCTCGTGGTCGCCTCCCAGCCCGGAAACTCGATGCCGGCCGCCTTGCGGACGACGCTGCGTCCGCCGTCGCACCCCACGACATACTGCGCCCGCAGCATCCGGTGATCGGACAGTCCGACGTCGGCGCCGTCGTCGTCCTGCGCGACGGTCGCCACCTCTTCGCCCCGATAGATCGGCACGCCCAGCTCGTCGACCCAGTCCGCCAAGATACGTTCGATCTCGTTCTGCCACAGCGCGAGTCCGTAGGGATGCCGGGTGGGAAAGTCACTGATGTCCAACCGGATCTGGGAGAAGCCGGCGACCTGAGCCACCTGGCCCCGGGACAGAAACCGATCGGCGATGCCACGCTGATCGAGAACCTCGATCGTGCGGGCATGCAGCCCGCCGGCCCGCGTCCCGACCAGGTCCTGGCTGGTGCGCCGCTCGATTATGGCGGCGTCGATTCCCGCCAAACCCAGTTCGCCCGCCAGCATCAGCCCCGTCGGGCCGCCCCCTACAATGAGCACCGCGTGCTCCATGTCGCCGTGCGAGTTCTCCGCTGACCGCCAAACGCCCACTTCGCTACCCCGATTCGATTGAATTCTGGTTGAGGACAGCGATTTTGCATCAGCACCCGGGTCTTGCGGCAAGCCCCCGGATGCGCTATAGGTTGAAAGTGGCGGGGAACATCGATCACCAGCGGTCGCGCAGGGCGTCGATCGCGCGGTAAATCCGCTGCTCGCTGACCGGGCGGGGCGTGCCGAGTTGCTGGGCCCACAGGCTCACCCGGAATTCCTCGATCTGCCTGGCGACATCCCGGACGTCGGCGGCCGCCTTGGCCGCCTGCGGCAGCTCGCGCATCAGCTCGGCGTAGGCATCCTGCACCGCGTGCACCCGGCGCATGCGCTCCCGATCGGCCTGGACCGCACGGGACAGGCCTTCTAGGCGGCGGCGGATCGCGAGCAGGTAGCGGGCGAGATCGGCGAGGTGGGCGGCCCCGGTAGCGGCGACGAAACCGGCCGGCAGCAGCCGATCCAGCTGCGCGCGGACGTCGGCAATCGCGTCGACCTGCGCGGCCGGCGGATTCGCGGGCACCTGGAGCTGCACCTCCTGGGCGGCGGTCAGCACCTTCTCGACCCGGCCCACGATGTCGACGGTGGTGGGCGACAAGGACTTTGCCGCCCGCTGCTGCAGCGCGGCGAACTCCGCGCGCGTCCACACCGGCGCCGACACGAGCGCGTCGGCCGCGGCGTCGGCGCAGTCCTCCAGCAGCGCGGACAGGTCACCGTCCGGATTGCTGCCGAGAACCAACCGGGTGCGTGGATCAAGTTGACGCACAATGGCTTTGGTCGGCGACGCGATGCTCAGGCGAATCAACCGCCGGATCCCGGGTCGCATCGCCTGCTCCTGCTCGAACGACGTGGCGAACACGCGCAGGTCCACGCCGCCGCCCGCGTCGACGAATGCGGGAAAGCCCCGCACGGTGCGCCCGCCGACCGTGCGTTCGGCGACCCGCGGCAGTTCGTCGAGGTCCTCGGGCCAGCCCCGCAACCCGGTCCGCTCCAGATCACCCGCGACCGCATGGGCGACGGCCTGCTGGGCCGGCGTCGTGAGCCGTTCCTGCAGCACCCGCAGATCCTTGCCGCGCGCCACCTCGGCGCCGTCACCGGACTCGACCGCGAACGTCACCCGCAGATGCGACGGCAGCTTGTCCAAGTCGAAGGCATCGACGGGCACCAATACCCCGGTGCGACGGCGTAACTCGCGTTGCAGCGCCGGCAGCAGCGGCTCACCGCCCGGGTCGATTGCCGCCAGCACCGCGCGCGCGGTGTCGGGGGCGGGAACGAAGTTGCGGCGCAAGTCTTTCGGCAGTGAGCGGATGAGCGCGGTCACCAGCTCCTCGCGCAGCGCCGGCACCTGCCAGGCGAACTCGTCGCCGCCCAGGCGGGCCAGCACGTCGATCGGCACGTGCACGGTGACGCCGTCGTCAGCGGCGCCCGGCTCGAAGCGGTAGGTCAATGGCAGCGCGACATCGCCCGTCCGCCACGTGTTCGGCCGATCCGCGGCGGCCGTCTCGTTCGTGCGCAGCAGGTCGGCGCGGGCGAAGGTGAGCAGGTCCGGCGTCTGGTGGCGCTGCTTTTTCCACCAGGCGTCGAAGTGCCGCGCCGAGACGACATCGGCGGGGATGCGGGCGTCGTAGAGCGCATAGATCTCGCCGTCGCCGACCAGGAGGTCGCGCCGCCGGGCGCGCTCCTCCAGCTCCTCGAGCTCCGCGCGCAGCCGTGCGTTGTCGCGAAAGAAGTGGTGACGGGTCTGCCAGTCGCCTTCGACCAGCGCGTGGCGAATGAACAGCTCCCGCGCCAACATCGGCTCGATGCGTGCGTATCCGACCCGGCGGCGCGCGACGAGCGGCAGCCCGTACAGCGCCACCCGCTCGTAGGCCATCACCTCGCCGCGCTTGGCGTCCCAATGCGGTTCGCTGTAGGTGCGCTGCACCAGGTCACCGGCGGCCCGCTCCACGAGCTCGGGCTGGATGCGGGCGGCGGTGCGCCCGTACAGCCGGCTGGTCTCGACCAGCTCCGCCACGACGACCCAGCGCGGGGGCCGCTTGCTGAGCGCCGAGCCGGGCGCCAGCACGAAATGCGAGTTGCGCGCGCCCAGATACTCGCGGGTGTCTTCGCGGCGCATACCCACATGCGACAGCAGCCCGGCGAGCAGCGCCGCGTGCACCCGGGCCGGATCGGCCGGCTCGTCGGACGCGGCGTCCTCCACGATTCCCAGGTCGCGGGCGATGCTGCGCAGCTGCCCGACCAGGTCCTGCCACTCGCGGATGCGCAGGTAGTGCAGAAAGTCCGAACGGCACATCCGCCGAAACGCATTGCCGGATAACGACTTCCGCTGCTCGCGCAGATAGCGCCAAAGGTTGAGATAGGACATGAAGTCGGAGTGCTCGTCGGCGAAGCGGGCATGCTTTTGACGGGCCGCCTCCTCGCGGTCGCTGGGCCGCTCCCGCGGGTCGGGAATCGTCAACGCAGCGGCCAGCACCAGCATTTCGCGCACACATCCCTCGGTCTGTGCCTGCAGGATCATCCGGCCCAGCCGCGGGTCGACGGGCAACCGCGCGAGGCGGCGGCCGAGGTCGGTGATCGCGCCGTGCTGGTCGAACGCGCCCAGTTCGGCCAGCAGCTGCACACCGTCGCGCACGCTGCGCCGGTCTGGCGGATCGAGGAAGGGAAACTCGTCGATGTCGCCGAGCTGCAGCGCCGCCATCTGCAACAGCACGGCCGCCAGGTTGGTCCGCAGTATCTCGGGATCGGTGTAGCGCGGCCTGGTCGCGAAGTCCTGTTCGGAGTACAGCCGGATGCACACGCCGGGCGCCACCCGGCCGCACCGGCCGGCCCGCTGCGCGGCGGACGCCTGCGAGACGGGCTCGATCGGCAGCCGCTGCACCTTCAGGCGCCGGCTGTAACGGGAGATGCGGGCGTTGCCCGGGTCGATCACATAGCGGATCCCGGGCACGGTCAACGACGTCTCGGCGACGTTGGTCGCCAGCACGACGCGGCGCCCGGTGTGGGGCGCGAACACCTTCTGCTGCTCGGCGGTGGGCAGCCGGGCGTACAACGGAAGCACCTCGGTGTGTTTGAGGACGCCGCCCAAAGCCTCTGCGGTGTCTCGGATTTCGCGCTCACCCGACAGAAAGACCAGGATGTCCCCCGGCGGCTCGGCCTCGAGCTCGGCGATGGCGTCGACGATCGCCTCGACCTCGTCGCGGGTCTCGGTGCGCACGATCTCGTGGTCGGGGTCGTCGGGATCATCCTGCGTGTCGACCGGTACGGCAACCTCCAGCGGCCGGTAGCGGATCTGCACCGGATACGTGCGTCCCGACACTTCGATGATGGGCGCGGTGGTGCTGAGCCCGTGCTCGGCTCCGCCGCTGGGCCCAGGTTCGGCTCCACCGAAGTGGGCGGCGAAGCGCTGCGGCTCGATGGTCGCCGAGGTGACGATCACCTTCAGGTCGGGCCGGTGCGGCAGCAACTCGCGCAGGTAACCGAGCAGGAAATCGATGTTGAGGCTGCGCTCGTGGGCCTCGTCGAGGATCAGGGTGTCGTAGCGCAGCAGGCGGCGGTCGCGCTGGATCTCGGCCAGCAGGATCCCGTCGGTCATCAGCTTGATCAGCGTGCGGTCGCTGACCTGGTCGGTGAACCGCACCGTGTAGCCGACGACGTCGCCGAGCGGGCTGCCCAGCTCGTCAGCGATGCGTTGTGCGACGGTGCGGGCGGCCAGCCGGCGCGGCTGGGTGTGCCCGATGGTTCCGCGGACACCGCGGCCGGCCTCGAGGCAGATCTTGGGCAGCTGGGTGGTCTTCCCCGACCCGGTCTCGCCCGCGATCACCACCACCTGATTCGCCCGGATCGCCTCGGCGATCTCCTGCCGCCGCTCGCTGACCGGCAGGTCGGGGTAGGCGATCGCGGGGACCGCGGCGTGGCGCGCGGCGACGACCGCCTGCGCGGCCGCGATCTGGTCGGCGAGCCGCCGCAGCTTCTCGGCCGGGGCCCCGCGCAAATTCTTCAGGCGCCGGCCGAAGCGGGCCGCGTCGCGCAGCGTCACACCGTCGAGCTGTGTGCGCAACTGCGCGACAGACGGTTCGGCCACTGCTGCCACGATAGGCGTCATCCGGCGGCGCCGGCCACGAGGTGTCGGCGACGCTGCAGAGGTCGACGTGGTGTCAGAATGGCGATGCAGCAATTCGCCGCACGTCGCCAGCACGGGGGTGACGAGGAGACTTAACGGAATGCGTCACAGTTTCGGTGGCCCGTACGGCGGTCGGGATACGCGCCGATATCGATTGCGCCTGCGCGCCGATGCGGGGACGGTCTTCTACCGCACACAACAGGCGCGGATGCTGCGAATCTTCTTGGGAGCCACCACATTCCTGTACGCCTACGGGGTGGTGTTCACCTTGTTCCCGATCCGTTCGGGGCTCACCCTGTCCAATCCGACAGGCGGAATCGTTGCGGTCGGGCTCGGTGTGGGTGCGCTAGCCTTACTGGCCGCCCGGCCCGACAAACCAGCGCCCGCGACGGTAGCGGCGATCGTGGCCACACCCATCGTGATGGCGTTCCACCGCGCGATCGTTGCCGAGTTCGTCTGCCTGATCGGACCGATGTTCCTGGCGATGTACCTGCGCGCGTTTTACTCGCCACGCCGCGGAGGGACCCTGGTGGCTGTGCTGACCGGGCTGTCGGTTGCGGCACTCGCGGTCGCGCCCACGCCGAAGTTGTGGATCGACTACGTCATTTTCGTGGTCGCGATCATCGGCGCGGCTGAATCATTCGGGTTGCTGACGCGCGCCCTCGTCGCAGCGGCGTGCACCGATCCCCTCACGGGCCTGCTCAACCGCGCAGGGTGGGAGATCGCCACCGCGGACCTGTTGGCGCGATCTCGTTCTGCCGCAACCACTGTCACCGTGATCGCGATGGACATCGACAACTTCAAAAGCCTCAACGACACCCAGGGCCACGTAGCCGGCGACCAGCATCTGATCAGCTGCGCGGCTTTATGGCGACAAGTCGCGCCCGCCAATGCCGTTCTGGCCAGGTTTGGCGGCGATGAGTTCGCGGTGTGCATCGCCGACCGTCGTCCAACGGGTGCCGAAGCGGAGAGGTTCATTGCTTGCGTCCACGAACACACGCCAGGCACCAGCGTCGGCACCGCAACCCGCAGCGGTGAGGGCGCGGACATCACCTCGATGTACGCGGCTGCCGACGCGGAGCTGTACAACGTCAAGCGTGAGAGACGCGGCCCCGATCTGCGGCCGTCGCGAGGTTGACGGCGGCTGAATCCGGGTATCAGGTGGCGAGTGCATCGAATTTGGATGCCGGCTTGCGGGGGAAGTGATCGGCGATGGTCGGTTGGCTGGACAGGCTGCAGCGACGTAATCGAGTCGTCGGCGTGATCGTCGGTGTCGTCTACAAGTACAACGACGATCAGGGCGGTTACCTCGCCGCCCTGATCACCTATTACGGGCTGGTGTCGCTGTTTCCGCTGCTGCTGCTGTTGACCACCGGCCTCGGGGTGGTGCTGGCCGGCAGACCCGATCTGCAGGCGCAGGTGCTGCACAGCACCCTGAGCCAGTTCCCGGTACTCGGCGACCAGCTGCACCACCCCCAGGGGCTCAGCGGCGGAGCGGTGGGCGTGGCCGTCGGGTTGCTCGGCGCGCTCTACGGCGGCCTGGGCGTGGGACAGGCGCTGCAAAACGCGATGGACACGGTGTGGGCGGTGCCGAAGCACAAGCGCCCCAACCCGATTCGGTCCCGGCTGCGTAGCCTGCTGTTGCTGTTGGTGCTCGGCTCGGCCGCCATCGCGGCCACGGTGTTGGCCGCGGCGGGCCACGCCACCAGCGCGCTCGGCGTCTTCAGCAAGATCGGCCTCGCACTGGCCGCGGTGGCGATCAACGCGATGATCTGCCTGGTGGCCTTTCGCGTGACGACCGCACGCGCACTGACCTACCGGCAGGTGTTGCCCGGAGCGGTTGCCGCGGCGTTCATTTGGCAGATGCTGCAGTGGTTCGGCGCCGGCTACGTGGCGCACACCGTGAAAAGGGCCAGCGCCACCAATAGCGTGTTCGCACTGGTGTTGGGGGCGTTGGCGTTTCTGTTCCTGACCTCGGTGGCGCTGGTGATGTGCGCCGAGATCAACGTCGTCCTGGTGGAGCGGCTGTACCCGCGCGCCCTGCTCGGCGCATTCACCGACGACGCGGATCTGACGATGGCGGATCGGCGGACCTACACCAAGAAGGTCAAAGCCGAACGGGTCAAAGCCTTCGAGCGGGTGCATGTTCATTTCGACGACATCAAGCGGTTGCCCGCGAAAACCGTTGGGCGCCTTGGCGCGGTCCATGACTTTCGCCGCCCGCGCACGCCATGATGCGGGCTTGTTTCCCGGTGTGTGGCGAGGGCGTTGGCGTGGCGCAATAGTCTGCAGTGATGAGTCTGGTCACCTATGAGCTGCACGACCACGTTGCCACCATCACCCTGAACCGCCCGGAGGCCCGCAACGCCATCAACGGCGCGCTCCGCCAGGACCTCAACGCCGCCTGGGATCGCTTCCGCGACGACCTGGACGCCTGGGTCGGGATTTTGACGGCCAACGGCGGCGTCTTCTGCGCCGGCGGCGACCTCAAGGACGGGGAAGGCTCGGTCGGGACCTTCGGTGGCACCTTCTGGGAGAAGCCGACCATCAACTCCTTCGAATCCGGCATGGAACTGTTCAAGCCGACCATCGCCGCCGTGCACGGTCCCTGCATCGGCTACGGGGTGACCGGGGTGTTGTTCTGCGACTTCGTCATCGCCAGCACCGAGGCCACGTTCTGCTTTCCCGAGGTGTCGATCGGGGTGCCCACCATCGTCGGGGCCATCCGGCTCCCGCAACGGGTGGGCTGGGCCAACGCGATGGAGTTGCTGTTGACCGGAAAACCCATGAGCGCCGAGCGGGCCAAGGAGGTCGGTCTGGTGTGGAAGCTGGTCGAGCCCGACCAGCTGCAGGCCGAAGCCCAGGCGTGGGCCCGCACGCTCACCGAGGCCGCACCGCTGGCCCAGCGGGCGACCAAGGAAGTGGCGTGGCGGACCGCGGACATGGGCTGGATCGAATCGGTGCGCTTCGGCGAGACCATGCGCAAGGTGGCCGGTGCGACCGAAGACGTCGCCGAGGGATTGCGGGCCTGGGCCGAGAAGCGCAAACCGCAGTGGCGTGGGCGTTGACGCTCAGAAGGCGTACCGCACTCGGCACGCGGGCAGCGTGACCGCGAGCAGGTCGGTCAGGTCCTGCACCCAGCGTCCCTTCCACGGGCTCTTGTAGCGGACGTTCCACTGCCCGCTCTGGCTGCGCTTGAGCTGTTGCAGGTCCGGCCGCCACAGCAGCTCCTCCCCCTTGGGATGCCAGCCGAGGTTGACGTCGTGCAGCTCCTGGTTGTGTGTCAGGAAGGTGACCTCGGCCGCCAGCTGGCGCTTGGTGCGCTCGCTGGTGTTGTCGGCGACCTGTTGCAGCAGCTCGGCCCAGTCGTCGCGCCAGCCGTCGTAGACGATGACCGGGCTGAGATTCAGATGCACCTCGTAGCCCGCCTCGACGAAGTCGTCGATGGCCGCGATGCGGTCGGCGATCTTCGAGGTGCGGATGTCGACCAGGCGCGATGCCTGCGCCGGCATCAGGCTGAACCGCACGCGGGTGCCGCCCCTGGGGTCAAGGTTCAGCAGGTCGCGGTTGACGAGCTTGGTCGCGAAGCTGGCCTTGGCATTGGGAAGGCGGGCGAACAGCTCGATCAGGTCGGCCACGTTGTCGGACACCATCGCATCGGCCGAGCAGTCACTGTTCTCCCCGATGTCGTAGACCCAGTCGACGGGATCGCATTGATTGGGCTCGGGTTTGACGCCCTGACGGGCGGCGTGGCGTTCGAGGTAACCGGTGATCTTCTCGATGTTCGCAAACACGGTGATCGGGTTGGCGAAGCCCTTGCGGCGCGGGACGTAGCAATACGAGCACGCCATCGCGCACCCATTGGCCGTCGAGGGCGCGATCCAATCGCTGGACCGCTCGTTGCGGCGCGCCGACAGGCTCTTCTTCTCGCCCAGGACGAGCACTTCTCGTTTGATGCGGACCCAGTCCTCGACGTTGCCCTCGTTGCCATACAGGCCCGGAATCGCCTGGTGCGAGGCGACCTGGATGCGCTCGGCGTCGGGAAATCGGTCCAGCACCTGGCGCGCGCGGGGGAACCGGTCGATGTCGGGCTCGTGGTAGATCCGCTTGATGTCGAGAAGACGGTCCGTGAGGTCGGCCGGCGCCCGGTGCGCATTCGTGTCTTCGGCGAGCGTGGGCGGCATGTTTATCCAACGCCCGCCCGCCGGGCGCGGTTCCATCGGGCGGTGGCGAACCGGTGACGCCGTGGCCTTGACTGGTGGGATGGGTCAGCGATTGCGTGACGAACTGGTTCGAGTGCTCAGCGATGGCGGCCGCGGCGCCGACCACGCCGAGACCGCCCTCGGCGACGGACCGATCGGGCAGCGGCTGGAGGCGTCGATCCGCGCGTTGGCCGAGCATCGCGGGCCGCGCAGCAGCATCTGCCCGTCGGACGCCGCCCGCGCGGTGGGCGGCGACGACTGGCGCGCGTTGATGGACGACGCCCGCCTGGCCGCCCGGCGCCTCGCCAGATCGGGTGACGTGGAGATCACCCAGCGCGGCAACGCCGTCGACCCCGACGGCGACTGGGCCGGACCCATCCGCATCCGCACCACCGGGACCTAGCAATTAGCACTGGGGCGCAACGTCTTTCGTCTTCCCACCGGCGTCCGGCCGGCCTAGCGCCAACCGCCGGAACCGCCGGAACCGCCGATATGACAGGATTTCGGCATGAGTGCACGCGGACTTGCTCGCTTGGTTGGTATCCCGGTTCTGATGATGTGGGCGCTGCTGAGTGCACCCATCGGCGGCCCCACAGCCGCCGCCGATCCCTGCTCGGATGTCTCGGTGGTTTTCGCCCGGGGCACCCATCAGGAGCCCGGCCTCGGCAACATCGGACAGGCCTTCGTCGACTCGCTCACCTCGCAGCTCGGCGGTAAGTCCGTCGACGTCTATGCGGTCAACTACCCGGCCAACGACGACTATCACAACAGCGCCAACGCGGGCGCCGCCGACGCAAGCACACACATCCAGGACGTCATCGCCGGCTGCCCGAACTCGCGCATCGTGCTGGGCGGCTACTCCCAGGGCTCGACGGTGATCGATCTGGCCACCAACGCGCTGCCACCCGCGGCGGCAAACCACGTCGCCGCCGTCGCCCTCTTCGGCGAGCCCACCAGCCAGTTCTCCAGCATGCTGTGGGGCGGTCAGCCGCTACCGACAATCAATCCTGCCTATAGCGGCAAGGTCACCAGCTTGTGTGCGCCCGACGACCCGATCTGCTCCGGCGGCGGCAACATCATGGCCCACGTTTCCTACATCGACGCCGGGATGACGGCCCAGGCCGCCACGTTTGCGGCCGACCGGATCAACCAGGGCTCGCCGCAAACCTAGAGGCGGCCTCAGTCCTTCGCCCGCTCCTCTTGCCGTTGCCGCTTCTCGGCGGCCGCCAACTCGGCCACCCGATCCGCCTCGGCGCGCGTGGCGGCCGCCTCGCCGAGCTTGTCCTCGGCTTCGTCGACCTTGGCGGCCGAGGCCTTGGCCGCGGCCTTCTCGGCGGCCTGAGTCCGGCTTTCCACCTGGCGCTTGGCTGACTCGACCCCCTGCTTGCGCTTGGCGGCCGCCTCGTCGGCGCGCTGCTTGGCCGCGGCGCTCTGCTGCTGCGCCGACTGCGCCGCCGCACGCTTGCGCTGCTCGGCGTTGACGCGTGCCTCTTTGACCTCCTGCTTGGTGGCCTGCTGCGCCTCCTCGCGCTCGCGGATCGCCTCGTCGCGGGCGCCCTTGAGCTTCGCGTCGGCCTGTTCCTTCCGGGCGGCGGCCCTGGCATCCAATTGAGCCGCACGGCCCAGCGCGTCGCTGCGATCGACCAGGGCGGTCCCCCGTTCGACGATCGCCGGATCACCGAGCGCGTTGCCCACCGTGGTGTCGAGCATGCCCAGGGAGCGCTCGTAGAGCAGTCGCGCGGGAGCTTCCGTCGGGATGCGGTTGACCACCCGATCCTCGATCAACTGCAGCGGGAACCGGGCGAGCTGGTAATGAAACCGCAGAACTGCCAACGGGACTTCGGAAATTTTCATCAACTTCTCCTGGGTAAGGCCCGCCGTCAGGGCAGGTCGGCTTCGTCGGTCACGTTCTGGGCATGGCGTCGCAGACGGTCGGCTTCCGACCCGTCGTTGCGGGCCACCTGAACCGAGGTCTGATGCTCGGCGACGGCGTCGACGATGTCCTCGGACGCTTCGCGGATTTCCGCGCGCTCTTCAGCCTTGGCTTGCTGGATCTCGCGCTGCGCGTCCACCTCGGCCTGGGTCTTCGCGGCGGTGGCCTGCTGAAGGGCCGCGCGGTCGGCCGCGCGCTTCTGCGCGGCCTCCTGGGCCTCGATCGAGTTCTCGGCGGCGACGGCCTGGGCGTTCGCCGCCAGGCGTTGCTGGGCGCCTTCGACCCTGGCCTCGGCCGCGTCCTCCTGCGCCTGCTTGACCTGGGCTTCTGCCACGGCCTCCGCCGCGTTCGCTTCCTTGCGCTCATGCGCCTGGGTCTGCTCGAGTTGGCCCTCGGCGGTCAGCGATTCGTTGCCCGTAACAGCGCCGACGACCTCTTTTGCCTTGCCTTTGACCGAGTCGATCAGGCCCCTGCGCGCTTCGTCGGCCTTGTTGTGCTCACTCATCGAAATACTCCTTGAGGGTTGGCCAAGAACGTTCGTTCGTGCCACGGTGTGTGATTCCACGGACGGGGCCGCTCAAACATCGGCGTGTCCGGGGTCATGCGCAATCAAGCGGCCCGAGCGCGGGTATTGGTGATGAATTGCCAAGCGCCATTGGATGTTTCGTGTGGATCGCCCGGTGTCGTGCGTGATCCCAACAAAGGGCGATACCCTGGCCCGCATGGCCGTCGAGTCCACCATGCTCGCCCTGGGCACTGTCGCGCCGGATTTCACGCTGCCCGAGCCGGCCACCGGCCGCACGCTGCGCCGCGACGACCTGTCGGGGCCGGCCCTGGTCGTCACCTTCATCTGCAACCACTGCCCGTATGTGAAGCACGTCGCCGACGGGCTTGCCGCGCTGGGGCGTGACCTCGCCGAGCAGGGCGTTGCAATGGTGGGCATTTCGAGCAATGACGTGGCCACCTACCCGCAGGACGGTCCCGAGCAGATGGTCGCGGAGGCCCGCGACCACGGCTGGACCTTCCCCTACCTTTACGACGAAACCCAAGACGTCGCCCGCGCCTTCTCGGCCGCCTGCACGCCCGACACGTTCGTTTTCGACGGCGACCGCCGGCTGGTCTATCGCGGCCAGCTCGACGATTCGCGACCCGGCAACGGCCGGCCGGTCACCGCCGCGGACGTCCGTGCCGCCGTCGACGCGGTGCTGGCCGGGCGACCGGTGAGCCCCGAACAGCGTCCGTCGATCGGATGCGGCATCAAATGGCGCTGAGGCGCGGTTAACAGCGGCGATTGCGGGTAGCTGGGCCCTTGAGCGGGTCGCCGAGGCCTACGGCGCCATGGACGAGCGTCGCGCCATTCAAGACCTTCCTGCAACCCTAGGTGAGGTCGGTCACTGACCCGGCCGGCCCGGGCAGCGGCCGCGTCTCTTCGGCTAACGTCGACCCTATGTCCAAAGTCTCCGGAAACGACCTGATCGACGACGTCACCCCTGGCGACATCATCGCCGTGGACCGCGGTTCGGGTGAACAGCCCTACAAGGTCGTTTTCAAGGATTCCAGCGACGCGGGATATCTCGTCACGTTCGAGGCCGATGGCGGCGAAACATTTCAGCTCGAGCTGCCCGCCGGCACCAGGGTGACGAGATCGCTCGAGGCCAAGTGGGAGTCCGCGCAGAGCCCCACCCAGAACTCGCAGAGTTAAGGCCGCCAGCGCGGCAAGCGCGCCCGAACATGTTGTCGGGCAGGGCTTTCCGCTAATCGACGCGCACCGTGCGGGGGCCGGCGCGGACTGACACCGTCGCGTGCGCCGATCGGTTCGGCCAACTCGCTGCAGCGCGCTCGGTTTGGGTGGCCCGTGGGCGGGTACCGCCATGCCCCGACGGAGGGAGCACGCGGTGAGCTATCTAGAGTCCGCCAAGAAGCAAGTACTGGGCGCCGTGAACAAGGTGATCGACCTGCCGTCCCGGCAGGGCAGGGCGCAAACGGTCACCATCGCGTGCCCGGTCGAGCGCATCGAGCAGTTCTGGCGCGACCCCGACCAGTTGTCGGTGGTGCTCGGTGACATCGCGGAGATCGACGTCGACGAACGGGATCGCTATCGCTGGAAGATGTCGGCAGAGCCGCCCGTTGAGTGGAAGTCCACGCGGGTAGCCGAGCCCGGCGCAGTGCGCTTCGTCGGCCAGGGCAACGAGATCGCCGTCCGGTATCGGCCCGCCCCACACGAGCTCGGCACCGAGGTGACGCTGCGGATCAAGGCCCCGGCGCCCGCGCTGTTGTCCGGCGCCGCGGCTTTCAAGATCCTGTACCGGCTGCGCGCGTTGATGCAGACGGGCGAGGTGCCGACCATCCGGTCCAACCCCAGCGCGCGGAAATCCGCGCGGTAAGCGAAGGCTCAACATGCGTGCACTGTGCTGGAACGGCGTCAATGACCTGTCCGTGGAAACGGTCGATGACCCGAAAATCCTGAACCCGCACGACGTGATCGTCGAAGTCCGGCTCACCACGACCTGCGGGTCGGACTTGCACTTCATCGACGGCTATCTGCCGGGCATGCGGGCCGGCGACGTGTTCGGCCATGAATTCATGGGGGTGGTGGCGGAGACGGGTCCGCAGGTGCGCGACACCAAAGTCGGCGACCGCGTCGTGGTGCCGTCCTTCATCGCATGCAACCAGTGCTGGTATTGCGATCATGAAATGTATTCGTGTTGCGATACAACGAATCCCAATGCCGAACTGCAACAGCCGTTGTTGGGATACCCGTCCGGCGGTATCTACGGATACACGCACCCGTTCGGTGGCTACGCGGGTTCGCACGCCCAATACGTCCGGGTGCCTTTCGCCGACGCGAATTGCTTTGCGATTCCCGGTGATATCACCGACGAGCAGGCGCTGTTCTTATCCGACGCGGTGCCCACCGGCTTCATGGGCGCCGACTTCTGCGACATCGCCGGTGGCGACACCGTCGCGGTCTGGGGTGCCGGCGGCGTCGGCCTGATGGCCGCCAGGAGCGCCCTGCTGTTGGGCGCCGAGCGGGCCATCGTCATCGACCGCATCCCGGAGCGGTTGGCCCTGGCGCGCAACGAGTTCGGGCTGGAGACCATCGACTACAAGGCGGTCGACAGTGTGCACGAGACGCTCAGGGAGATGACCGGCGGCCGCGGACCCGATGGCTGCATCGACGCCGTCGGCATGGAGGGCCACGGCACCGGGGTACAGCAGCTCTACGACCGGGCCAAGCAACTGCTGCGCATGGAGACCGACCGCGCTTCCGCGCTTCGCCAGGCGATCCTGGCCTGCCGCAAAGGTGGAGTGGTGTCCGTGCTCGGGGTATACGGCTTGACCGACAAGTTCCCGACTGGGGTGTTGACCAATAAGGGCCTCACCCTGAAAACCGCTCAACAACACGGACAACGCTATATAACCCGGCTGTTCGATTACGTCGAGCAGGGCGACCTCGACCCCGCCAAGCTGATCACCCACGACGTGTCGCTGGAGGACGGGGTGCGGGCCTACGAGCTGTTCAAGAACAAGAAGGACAACTGCATTCGGGTGGCGATGCGACCGAATGTCCCCAGCGCCGCCCGCGACGAAAGGGCCGCAGCCGATCATGACCGCGCAACCTCCCGATCCTGACCCGACGCAGATCCCCGGCCTCGAGCCCGGAGGAGGCACCGCACCGGGCGCCACCCCCCCGGCCGCGCCCCAGACCTCGGGGGTGTCTGCGCCGCAGCCGCCGAACACCCGACGATTCACTCCCAGTCTCGTGCTGACCGTGGTCGCCGTCGGCGTCTTCGTCCTCGCGTTCATCGCGGTGGCGGTGTTGCTGGTGATGAAGATGACCGGGGCGGCGGGCTAGCATGCCGAAACCTTTCGCGCCGGCTCCTGATTACGTTGGCCGGGTAGCGGGCATAGCCAAATGCATGTCCGACGATGCCGCGCAGGCGCCACAGGAGAATCCGGAGAAGGACCAGTCGCAGTGGGTGACCGGCGACGAGCCCATGACCGGCCCGCAGCGCAGCTACTTGAACACGCTGGCGCAAGAAGCGGGCGAACAGGTCCCCGAGAATCTCACCAAGGCCCAGGCCTCCCGCTTGATCGACGAGCTGCAACAACGAACCGGGCGGGGTGGCTCATGACCATCGGTGCCGACGACGTCCGGCGATTGCTCGCCAGCAAGGACGCGGACACAGCGCTGGTGGTGGTCGAGGGGCGTGCCGCGGTCGTCGCGCCGGCGGATCTGAACTCCGACGAGTACCGGGGCGCCCTGCAGGTCGCGACGCGCGAGGAACTGGTGCAGCGAGTCGGGCACGCAGAGCTGTCCGACCGCGAGTTGGTCGAACAGGCCGAAGAACTCGACACGGCGGTGCGCAATCTCGGTGGCTGACGCCACGAAGGCGGTGCGCCGATTCGGACGGCCGGTCTATGGCGCGATAGTGACGGCGTCACCGACGCGGATGACGCCGTTGGTCACCACGGCGAGGTAAACGCCCGCGCACGCCTGTTTGCCGTGACCGCCTGTGTCCAAACGGTTTTCGGCGGCGGGGATCCGAAGCGCCTGCGGAGCCCGGGGTAACGGGCCGTGCTCGAGCGTGGGCACCACGCAGCGTGACGTGGCCGTCAGGACGCGCAACCGCGTCTGACCGACGGCCATTTCGCCGCCAACCCACTCGTTTTCGGCGTATGGCGGATAGTCGGGCGGTGTCGCGATCACCACATTCGGGCGGTAGCGCAGCGCCTCCACACCGATGTGATCGAGGGTGGCCGTCGTGATCGCGTGCAACGGGGCCTCGTCGGTGAACGATTCACCCGGGGTGGTGGCGGCGATCCGCAGAATGCGGCCACCGACCTCGGCGTCCAGACCGAGTTCGAGCAGTTGCTCCGGATCGGGGCGCACCAGTGTCGCACCGTCGGGGCGCTGGGCGATCAGCCGCACCCGCCGTCCCGTCAAGCGGGAGATCAGCTCGTCGACGCCGGGATCGTCGGCGGCCACGTCGGTCCCATCGGGCAGCCTGATGCGCACTCCCCGGGCGTCCGCGTGCGCGGTGCACGTCAGGAGATCGCGCCATAGCCGGGGATTCTTGGCGCTGGCCACGTGCCCCGTCTCACCGTCGAGCAGTGCCAATCGTCGGTCGCCGTCGGCGCCACGCTCGTCGACCGGCAGGCAATCGAGGGTCTCGCCCAGCATCGACTTGACCGGATACCGAAGCAATGCCTGCACCCGCATCGGCACCGCCCCGGAAGCGTTGGGGACGGACGACTTCTCCATGAGGTACCTCGCTCGGTAGTACTGCACACTGTGCCCGAAACCGCCTGGCGTTACCAGTGATCAGCCGCGGGACGCCGTGACGACGATCGACTGATCACTGGTCTGCCAGGCGGCCATGAACGCGGTGACGCTGACCTGTTCGTCGGCGTGGTCGATGCCGGGGTCGTTGAGATGAACGATATCTCTGCCCGTGTCGATGCCGGTGACGACCAGGAAGTGGTCGGCCTTGGTGCGCTGGTCGTCGGCGTTCAAGATCACCGAGGAGTTGACGAACGCGATGATCTTGCGGTCCTCCGCCAGATATTGCTCGAGCAGGGGCAGGCCGTTGCGATCCCGGTCGGACTCCGCGGTCATCTCCGCTTTGATACCGAAGTGGTCGAGCAGGATGACCAAGTCGGCCATCGAGACGCCGCTGTCCGGTCCGGAGTGGCTCGGGTCGTTGCGCGGCGCGTAGATAGGCCCCGGATTGGCCCCCGACGGTGTCGACTCCGCCAGGTCCAGCATCTGCCGCTCGGTCGGCGCGTTGCCGGTGAGTTCACCCACGACGTCGGCGACCGAGACGAGGCCGCAGTTGTCCTCGAGCGACTGCGCCACCCAGTGCTTCGCCGCGGCGGCGGGGTCGCCGTACACGCCGGATGCCGTCGTCGGCGCAGGGCCGCCCGAACGGGCGAGAGGTGTACTGCTCTGTGCCGCAACGACTTTCGTCACTGAGGTGGTAGCGGCCGTGGTCGCCGGCGGGGCGGAGCCGCACGCCACCAGCGGCGCACCGGTCAGGGCGATGCACGCGCCCGCCACCGCCACTCGGGCGAGCCGGAAGGTGAACATGAGGGCTAGGAGAATCCCGTCGACGGTCGGATGGCCAGCAAACGGTAACACCCGTACCGCGCCGCCATGGCCGATTGACCGGTGAACCGTTGTGCCCGGATCAGCTCGGCAGCAGGCGCTTTTTCTGCTCTTCGAATTCCTGCTGCGTCAAAATCCCCGCGTCACGCAGCGACGCGAGTTCGCGCAACTCGGCGGCGATGCTGGTGATGGGACCCCCGGCCACAACCTGCGGCGCGGCCGGCTCGTTCGCCGGGTCCTTCTTCGGCTCGCGCTTGGCCTTGCCGGCGTCGGCGGTCCGGGCCCGCTCGCGACCCAGCGCACCGCCGGTGCCGGCCATTGCGCGCCCGGCCATGCTCGCCACGGCCATCTCGCCGAACAGGCTCCCGGCGCCGCTGGGCGCGGCCGCGGCGGCCGCCTCCGCGGCGGCACCGGCGGTGGTGGTCGGAAGCACCAGGGCGGCCGGGCGAATTGCCGGGGCGGCCGCGGTCCAGCCGGGCGGCACCGAGAGGCCGCCGACCGTGTTCGCCTGGCCCAGGCCCGCCGACGCCAGCGTTCCGAAGCCCCCCGCCGGGTTGGTGATGACCGGAAACGGCGACGGCGGCACCGGGCCCACTCCCGGAAAGGACTGGACCCCGGCCCAGCCACTGACGATGTCGTCGGTGTGGAAACCGGTCAAGGTGCCCGCGATGTCGAACGGAAGGGCGACCGTGGCCATGGGCGCATCGACGCCGATCCCAACCACTGATGCCGGCCCGTCGAGGAAATAGGTGATGAGATCGGCTCCCAAGTCCAGCCCATCCAGGGCCGTGGGGTCGGCGGCGACGGCGTTGGGCGTGGCCGCAAAGTTGCTCAGCAGGTTGGGCACCGCCGAGAACGATTGCTGGGCCACCGCATTGCGGGTGCTGCCGGCCGCGGTGCCGGTGGCCTGGGCTACCGCCTCGGATTGCGCGGCGTCGGAGTTGGTCGTCTGGTCGGGTGGGGTGAACGGCGTCAGCCGCGTCGCCGCCGCCGCGGAACCCGCGTAGCCGAACATGGCCCCGGTGTCGCGCGCCCACATCTCGGCGTACTCCGCCTCGGTCGTGGCGATCGCGGGCGTGTTCTGCCCGAGAACGTTGGTGGCGACGAGCGTCGCCAACAGGGTGCGGTTGGCCGTGACCACCGGGGGCGGCACCGTCTCGGCGAACGCCGTCTCGTAGGCGAACGCCGCGGTTCTGGCTTGGTTGGCGGCCTCTTCGGCCTGGGCGCCGGTGGCCCGCATCCAGTCCAGGTAGGGGGTGATCGCGGCGACCATGGACGCCGCCGACGGGCCCACCCACGGGCCGGACGTCAGGGCCGTGATCTCGGCCTCGTACGAGGTCGCGGTCGATTGCAGCGCGGCGGCCAGTTCGTCCCAGGCCATCGCGGCGGCCAGCATCGGTCCCGACCCCGGACCGGCGTACATCCGCGCGGAGTTAACCTCCGGCGGTAGTACCGCGAAGTCCATGTCGTTCTCCTCCGATTGCCTTCACTGACCGCGACGACCTCGATGCGCGTCGTATGGGGATAACCAGCCGAGCAGCAAACAAATCGCATTCCCTCCGGTGCTGCCAGTGCCGCGAGCGAAGACGGCGGAATAAGACCGTCCCCAGCGCTAGCGGACCGGTCTTACGCGTTGCAGGTGCCCCCACGTCAACGATTACAGCGAAACTGTTGCCGTGGGTTAACGATAGGTTACCTGCACATGACGGCGGAAACTCACAAGGGTTCTGCTCGTATTGCGCAAATCACTCTCAGCCGGCCCTCAACGGCATCTGCCCGGGCCGCGCTAGCCGCTCCCACGCGGTTACCCGCAGCCTGCCCGTCGACAAATCCGTGGTCAGCGGAGTACCCGCGCGCCCAGACAGTCGGGCGGCCCTCCCTTCTGCTTGGATTTGATCCCATCCCCGCGAGTGAGGTCTGTTGATGAAAGTTGTGCTGGCCGGCTACGGCAGCCGCGGCGACGTCGAGCCCTGCGTTGCCGTCGCCCGCGAGCTGCGTGGGCGAGGACACGATGTCGTGATCGCGGTCCCGCCCGACAAGCTCGCCGTGGCCGAGTCGGTGGGGCTGGCTGCGGTCGCCTACGGGCCCGACAGTCGCGAGCAGATGAACATGGCCACCACCTTCGTCCGTAATGTGCAGAACCCGATGAGCGCGTTGCCGCAAGTCATCGAGCGGGTCACCACGGTGTGGACCGGCAAGAGCGAGACGCTGGCCTCCCTGGCGGCCGGTGCCGACCTGCTGGTGGCCGGGATGAACGAGCAGCGGCTCGCCGCCAACGTCGCCGAACATGTCGGCATCCCACTGGCAGCGCTGCACTTCTTTCCCGCCGAGACGTTGGAACTGGGCCGGCTGCAGTCGGACGTCACCAGCGCGGCCGAGGGCGCGCAGCGGCGGGCGCTCGGACTGCCCGGCACCCCGTCGGCGCAATCGTCGCTGGAGATCCAGACCTACGACGAGCTGCTGGCGCCCGAGCTGGCCAAACAATGGGCCAGGTCGGGATACCGGCGGCCCTTCGTCGGGTCGCTGACCCTCGGTCTGCCCACCGACGCCGACGACGAGGTGTTGTCGTGGATCGCCGACGGGACGCCGCCGATCTATTTCGGATTCGGCAGCACGCCCGTCACCTCCCCCGCCGAGACGGTCGCCGTGATCAGCGCGGCCTGCGCGCAGATCGGCGAGCGGGCGTTGATCTGCAGCGGCCCAAACGATTTCACCCATATCCCGGCCGCCGACCACGTGAAGATCGTGGAGACGGTGAACCACGGCGCGGTGTTTCCGGCCTGCCGTGCGATCGTGCACCACGGCGGTGCCGGCACCACCGCCGCGGCCCTGCGGGCGGGCGTGCCCATGCTGATTCTCTGGCTGTGGCTCGATCAACCAATCTGGGCCGACGCGATCGGCAAGCTGGAAGTCGGCGTGGGACGGGCGTTCTCGGCCTCCACCCTGGATTCGTTGGTCGCCGACCTGCGCTCGGTGCGTTCTGCGCACTACCTCAGCCGCGCCAGGGAGGTCGCCACCCGGCTGAGCAAACCCGCCGAAAGCGTGGCGGCGGCGGCCGACCTCCTCGAAGGCGCCGCCCGCCGGGCGTAGCGGAGCGCCGGTTCATCCCAGCGGTGGTGCAAAGCCGGAAGGTCGTGTAGAAGGTTCTGGTGCAGGATCCGCCGAATGCGTCGTTCGACCCGCTGATGCTGCGCGAAGCGATGATCCGGCGGCTGTATCGGCGCTTGTCGGCCGAGGGCCACATCAGGGTGCCTGCCGTGCCGGCCCTCATCGACGAGTACGTCGCGCTGTGCGGCAACGTCTGCGCCACCCTGGGCGTCTGGTACACCCCGGAAAACTCCGCTCGGTTGCGGGCGGCGCTGGAAGTCGAGTTGGCGAAGGCCTTCAAGGCCTCCCCCCGTTCGGAGGTATTGATCTCGTATCAGGCTCCGTTCGGGACGGACGTGAATTTCCGGGTCCAAGCCGACTGGCGCACGGTCGAGGCCGATTACGACCAGTGGGTGCAGGTCCGCCCGCCGCCGTTGTTCGGCACCGAGCCGGATGCACGCGTGCTCGCCCTGGCGGCCGAGGCGGCCGACCCTTCGGCCTATCGGGTGCTGGACGTCGGCGCGGGCACCGGACGCAACGCGCTGGCCCTGGCCCGGCGCGGGCATCCGGTCGACGCGGTCGAGATGACCGCCAAGTTCGCGGAGGTGATCGTCGCCGACGCCGCCGGCGAATCGTTGAGCGTGAACGTCATTCAAAGCGATGTCTTCACCGCGATGGAGGGTGTACGCGAGCGCTATCAGCTCATGGTGCTCTCGGAAGTGGTGTCCGACTTCCGCACGACGCGCGAGTTGCGCGGCATGTTCGAACTCGCCACCGAATGCCTGGCGCAAGGCGGCCGGCTGGTGTTCAACACCTTCCTGGCCCGCGACGGCTATGTCCCCGACGACGCCGCCGTGCAATTCAGCCAGCAATGCAACAGCATGATCTTCACCCGCGACGAGGTGGCCGCCGCGGCGGCCGGCCTGCCCCTCGAACCGATCGCCGACGACTCTGCCTACGAGTACGAGAAGGCCCGGTCGGCTTCGGACACCTGGCCGCCCACGGGATGGTTCGAGGGATGGGCCGGCGGCCTCGACGTGTTCGACGTCGAGCTTGGCGACTCCCCAATCGAATTGCGCTGGCTCGTCTTTCAAAAGAAGGGCTGAGTTCGGGCGCCGGTCTATGCGGTCAGATCGCGGGTGGCCGGCCCTTCCAGCAAGGTGCCGTCGGGCGCGAACCGCGACCCGTGCAGCGGGCACTCCCACGCCTTGTCGGCGTCGTTCCAGTTCACGATCCCGCCAAGGTGCGTGCACACGGGCGAGACGCGATGCTCGGTCCCGTCGACGCGGCAGCGCGCCTCCAAATGCCATGGCGGGCCGCTCACCACGCCGCCTTCCCCGTTGACGGGGCTGCGGCGGTGAGTCCGTATCGACGGGGTGATCCAGCCCTTCGTCAGGTTGAAGCCGACCTCGAGGTTGGCCTGCAGGGCGGTCGTCAACCCGGTCAACTCGTGCGGACTCCAGCTGGCGAACGCGCGGGCCCAGTCCATCCGCCCGCCCAGGATGCGGCTCGACAGTGCCAGCGCCGCGGCGGCCCCGTTGGTCATCCCCCACTTGTTGAAACCCGTTGCGACAAAGATGGTTTCGCTGTTCGGCAGGATCGGACCCACATAGGGTAGATGGTCGATCGGGGTATAGTCCTGCGCCGACCAGAAGTGGGTCTGCACGGCGCCCGGGTAGTGCTTGCGTGCCCACGCCGACAGTTCGTCGAGCGCCTGGGACGGACTCTTCTCGCGCCCCACGGTATGACCGGCGCCGCCCACGATCAGCCGCTCCCCGTCCGCGACCGGGGCGTACCGCACCGAACGGGTCGGCGAGTCGGTGGAGATCATCATCGGGCGGGTGATGTTGCCCGGAACCTTGAAGGCCAGGCAGTAGGACCGGCTGGGCTTCACCCGAGCGAAATAACCGCCGCGATCCAGGATCGGGATGCCGGTGGCCAGCACCAGCTGGCGAGCCTGCAGTTCGACGTCCCGCTCGGCGGCGTCGTTGACCTGCACGCGGACCTGCTTGCCGCGCCAGGAGACCCGACGCACCCGGGTGCGCTCGACCAGCCGTCCGCCGCGGTCGAGCAGCTCGACGGCCAGCGAGTCGAGGAAGGGCATCGGGTCGAACTGCGCCTGGTCGGCCAGCCGCACCCCGCCGTGATAGGGGAACGGCACGTCGGCGTCGTCGTCCCACACCGCCGGCAGGCCCACCGCCTGACACGCGGTCAGTTCGGCACGCGCCCGCGGAACGCCCCGCACCGACTGGGCGTAGGTGTAAGCGTCCTCGCGCTGCACGGCGACGCCGTTGGCCTCGCAGTGCGCCAGCACCCACTCCTGGCCTTCGCGGTTGCCGTCCACGTACGCGCGCGCGAGGTCCCGGCCATGCCGTGGTAGCACCTTGGAGAGCTGACTGCCTTGCAGCAGGCTGATTTTGGCGGTGGTGTTCCCGGTCGCGCACGCCCCCACCGTGCGCGCCTCCAGCACCAGCACGTCCTTGCCGGCGCGGGCCAGTAGGACGGCCGTCATCAGGCCGGTGATGCCGGCGCCCACCACGATGACATCGGCGGACACCGAACCTTGGTCAAGCGGGCTGGCGGTCCAGGGCTGTTCGCTTCGTTCTGTCATCCACAAAGAGGTCACGGCTTTGCTGATACCCCGGCCCGGCCCGTGGAAACGCACCCGGCGGGCTCACGCCCGCTTCAACCGCGCTTTGGCCTCCTTCACCGACTCCGCGGCGGCTCGGCTCACCTGCCGCGCCTCGTCGTAGTCCGTTTCGGCGCGGTCGAGTTCCCGTTCGGCCGCCCGCAACGCCCGCGCCGCATCGTCACGACGCCGGCGGGCGCCATCTCGTTCGGCTTGTCGCAGCGACAACGCGTCATCGGCCTCGGCCTTGACGCGTTCGGCGGTGTCGACGGCCGCGCTCAGTTTCTCGCGCCGTTCGGTTTGCGCCTTGGCGTCCGCCGACCGCTTCGGAGCCGGGGCGCCGGGGCGCTTCGCCGGTTCGCTCGGAGTCCCCGCCGGTTCCGGCGCGGCCTCGCCGAAGCCACCGAAACCCGACCACTGCTCGGGCCGGGTCAACCGGCCCAGGCGGTCCCCGATCTGCGGGTCGGCGATGGCGGCCTGCAGCGTGCTGGTGAGGTCTTCGCGCACCGCCGCCGACGGTTGCTTGAGATCGGCCTCCTCGAGCGCCTTGCGGGTGAGCTCGTCGATGAGTTTGCGTTGCTCGGCCGTCAGGTCCCGGATCCGTCCGCCATCCATCGCCGCATGCGCGGCGCGCAGTCGCTCCCCGAGGTCGGCGAGTCGCCGCCGGGTGTCCGCGTGCCGCAGCGCCAGCCGGTTGACGACCCAGGCGGCCGTCGTCGGTTTGTTGGCGGCGGAAATCCGTTTCGCCGCGGCGGTATCGCCGCGCTGTTTGGCGGCGGCGGCCAGTTTGGTGCGTTGCGCGGTGAACTCCTTCGGCGCCACCTCATAGAGGCTGTCGAGTTCGTCATCGGCCATGACGCCATGATCTCGCGCGCACGCCGGTTGCCGGCCCCGGTTACCCCGGGCGGTTTAAAAACCGCATGTCGCGGGATACCTCACCTACAACATCGACTTCGCCGGGCAGAATTCTCAGGCCTGCGAGAACCAGAAAGCAGGGATTCGGCAGCTTCATGATGTCCAAGAACAGCGATCAGTTCGTCGGCCGGATCCTGCGGGTCAGCCGGCCTCGCCGACTCTTGCTCGCGGTCTGCGTGATCGTCGCCGCGGTGGCCGCGATATACGTTGTGTCGACCACACATTGTCTGGGCGCTCACTGCGGGCAGGGCGGCGCGCCCGCGAAAACCGCTGGGCCGGCGCAGATAACGATCACTCCCGCCCCCGACTCGCATGACGTCGACCCGGTCGCCCCGGTCACGGTCAAAGCCGAGAACGGAACCCTGACCGGTGTCGAGATGGTCAACGAGAGCGGCAAGCCGATCGAGGGCGTCATGACACCCGACAACACGGTGTGGAAGCCGACGGTCCCGCTGGGCTACGGACGCACCTACACCCTGACCGTCACCAGCAGTGGCGTCAGTGGTGTTGCGGCCAAGCAGGTTTCGTCGTTTTCCACGCTGAAGCCGTCCAATCAGACCAAGGTGTCGTTCACCGCCACGTCGGAGGCCGCGCTGCGCGACGGCGGCACCTACGGCGTCGGAACGGTGATCGTGGCGCACTTCGACGAGAAGATCGCGGATCGCGCCGCCGCCGAGCGACAACTGTCGGTGACCACAAACCCGAAAGTCGAGGGATCCTGGTACTGGGTCGACGACCAGAACGCTCATTGGCGGCCCGAGCACTACTACGCGCCCGGCACGACCGTCACCGCGGAGGCGAAGATCTACGGAATAGCGTTGGGCGACGGCCTGTTCGGGCAGGACGACACCAAGGTCTCGTTTCGGATCGGCGACGCACACGTCTCGATCGCCGATGACGCCACCCACCAGGTCAGCGTCTTCGACAACGGAAACCTGGTGCGCACGATGCCGACCAGCATGGGAATGGGCGGCACGGAAAACGTCGGCGGCAAGACTATCTCGCTGTGGACCCCGTCCGGGGTCTACACGGTGCTGGACAAGGGCAATCCCGTCATCATGGACTCCTCGACCTTCGGCCTACCCAAGAACTCCCGGCTCGGATACCGCGAAACCATCAACTGGGCGACCAAGATCAGCAGCGACGGCATATATCTGCACGAACTCGACGCGACCGTATGGGCCCAGGGCCACCGCGACACGTCGCATGGCTGCCTGAACCTCAACGCCGACAACGCGAAATGGTTCTTCGACTTTTCGGTACCGGGCGACGTAGTCGAGGTCCGCAACAGCGGCGGGCCACCGCTGACGCTGGCCCAGAACGGCGACTGGACGCTCAGCTGGGACGACTGGCGCAAGGGCAGCGCCCTGAAACCGACCTGAGCCCGCAGGTGATCCACCTCATTCGTCGCCTCGTGTTGTGCCCCACTTCACAATAAACTCTTGACTCGTTCCAATTAAGGCGTCATATTGGTGGCGTGTCATCGACGGCCGATTACGCGGGCAGGTTGCGGATGGCCGATCTGCGGGTCACCCGGCCCAGGGTTGCCGTGCTGGAAGCCGTGGACGCCAATCCGCACGCCGACACCGAGACGATCTTCTCGGCGGTACGGGTTGGCCTGCCCGATGTTTCGCGTCAAGCCGTGTACGACGTGCTCAATGCGCTGACCACCGTCGGTCTGGTTCGGCGCATCCAGCCCCTGGGCATGGTCGCGCGCTACGAATCGCGCGTCGGCGACAACCACCACCACGTCGTGTGCCGATCCTGCGGGATCATCGCCGACATCGACTGCGCCGTCGGTGACGCTCCCTGCCTGACGCCCTCGGACGACGACAACGTTCTCGATGGCTTCGTTCTCGACGAGGCCGAAGTCATCTACTGGGGCCTGTGTGCCGATTGCTCGACGACAGGTTCTTAGATCACAGCCCGTGATCGCAGCCCGATTCACCCACCCTCGAAAGGAATGCTGTGTCATCTGATACATCCGCCAGCCGCCCTCCCCAACCCGACGCCGGGTCGGCTAGCAACAGCGAAAGCGAAAACCCAGCAATCCCTTCACCGCAGCCCAAGTCGAGCGCCCCGCGGACCAACCAGGACTGGTGGCCCAACCAGGTCGATGTGTCGCGCCTGCACCCGCATGCTCCCCAGTCCGACCCGCTCGGCGAGGACTTCGACTACGCCGAGGAGTTCGCCAAGCTTGATGTCGAGGCGCTCAAGGCCGACATGATCAAGCTGCTGACCACCTCGCAGGACTGGTGGCCCGCCGACTACGGCCACTACGGTGGCCTGTTCATCCGGATGAGCTGGCACGCCGCCGGCACCTACCGCATCTATGACGGCCGCGGTGGCGGCGGCCAGGGCATGCAGCGCTTCGCTCCGCTCAACAGCTGGCCGGACAACGCGAGCCTGGATAAGGCGCGCAGGCTGCTGTGGCCGCTGAAGAAGAAGTACGGCAACAAGATCTCCTGGGCGGACCTGCTGCTGTTCGCCGGGAACACGGCCCTGGAATCCATGGGGTTCAAGACGTTCGGCTTCGCCTTCGGCCGCGAAGACGTCTGGGAGCCCGAGGAGATTCTCTTCGGTGAAGAGGAAGAGTGGCTGGGAACCGACAAGCGCTACTCGGGTGAACGCGACCTCGCGCAGCCCTACGGTGCCACCACTATGGGTCTGATCTACGTCAATCCGGAAGGCCCCGAAGGCAAGCCGGACCCGGTCGCGGCGGCGATCGACATCCGCGAGACCTTCGGCCGGATGGCGATGAACGACGAGGAGACGGCCGCGCTGATCGTCGGCGGCCACAGCTTCGGCAAGACGCACGGTGCCGGCGACGCCGACCTGGTCGGTCCGGAACCTGAGGCAGCCCCGATCGAACAGCAGGGGCTGGGCTGGAAGAGCTCGTTCGGCAGCGGCGTGGGCAAGGACGCCATCACCAGCGGCCTCGAGGTGGTCTGGACGCCGACGCCGACCAAGTGGGACAACTCCTTCCTGGAGACGCTGTACGGCTACGAGTGGGAGCTCACCAAGAGCCCCGCCGGGGCCTGGCAGTTCACCGCCAAGGACGGCGCGGGCGCCGGGACCATTCCGGATCCGTTCGGTGGGCCGGGGCGCGCCCCGACGATGCTGGTCACCGACATCTCGTTGCGGGAAAGCCCGATCTACCGCGACATCACGCGGCGCTGGCTGGACCACCCCGAGGAGCTGGCCGACGCCTTCGCCAAGGCGTGGTACAAGCTGCTGCACCGCGACATGGGACCGGTCACCCGCTTCCTGGGGCCGTGGATTCCCGAACCGCAGCTGTGGCAGGACCCGGTGCCGGCCGTCGACCACGCGCTGGTCGACGAGACGGACGTTGCGGACCTGAAGAGCAAGGTCCTGGCGTCCGGTCTCTCCGTTCAGCAGCTGGTCAAGACCGCCTGGTCGGCCGCGGTCAGCTACCGCAACACCGACAAGCGCGGTGGCCCGAACGGCGGGCGGCTGCGACTCGAGCCGCAGCGGAGCTGGGAGGTCAACGAGCCCTCCGAACTCGACAAGGTGTTGCCCGTGCTGGAGCGGATCCAGCAGGACTTCAACGCCTCGGCCTCCGGCGGGAAGAAGATCTCGATCGCCGACCTGATCGTGCTGGCCGGTTCCGCGGCGGTCGAGAAGGCGGCCAAGGACGCGGGCTACGAGATCTCGGTGCATTTCGCCCCTGGGCGCACCGACGCCTCGCAGGAGAGCACCGACGTGGAGTCGTTCGCCGTGCTCGAACCGCGGGCCGACGGGTTCCGCAACTACGCGCGGCCCGGCGAGAAGGCCCCGCTCGAGCAGCTCTTGTTGGACCGGGCCTACATGCTCGGTGTGACCGGTCCGGAGCTGACGGTGCTCGTCGGCGGGCTGCGCGCGCTGGGCGCCAACCACGGCGGCAGCAAGCACGGTGTGTTCACCGACCGGCCGGGCGCGTTGACGAACGACTTCTTCGTCAACCTGCTCGACATGGGCACCGAGTGGAAGGCCTCGGAGACCGCGGAGAACGTCTACGAAGGGCACGACCGGGCCTCCGGCGAGCTCAAGTGGACCGCGACCCCGAATGACCTTGTGTTCGGCTCGAACTCGGTGCTGCGCGCGCTGGCCGAGGTTTACGCCCAGGACGACAACCACGGCAAGTTCGTGGAGGACTTCGTCGCGGCGTGGGTGAAGGTCATGAACAACGACCGGTTCGACCTCAAGTAAGACCCGGTCACCGGCAAGAAACGGCACCCCGCGAGCCATGCGCTCGCGGGGTGCCGTTCCTTCATGCCGCCCTCTCTCATGGACGATGCGCCCGCGATCTCGCGACACGTAAACCACGCACACGACACGCCGCGATCGGTCGCCCTGGTTTATGTCTCGTGCGGCGGAGAAGGACTTCTAGGTCAGCGATCCAGGTCCCACTGCCCGAAATCGGCGGCGAGGACATCGTCGACGTCGACATTGATGCCGCCCAGCAGCGGGCCCGGATTTCCCGGGCTGTTGACGACCGTTTGGTAGAGCACAGCGGCGGGTTCGCGCTCGCCGTGCGACCACGACCTGGTCTGCCACGCCCACTGGTGCCCGGCGCTGGTGGACGGCCCGATCACCCCGTCCCTGATGGCCCACCCGCACGCCCGGGCATGCCCGTAGATGCCGGTGCGACCCACACCCAGCACCGAGTTGATGCCTCGAAACCATTGGACGGCAACGCTATTCCACGTGTTGGCGTCGATGTCATCGTCGACGCTGAAAAAGATCGGGGCCGAGTTCGGGCCGCCGGCCGCCGAGTGCAGCTGCATGGCCGTGTGGGCGTCCGCGACGCCGCCGTCATAGCCGCGGGTGAGATCCGACGGGTCCGGCCAACCGGGCTTGCCGTATTGGAAGTTGCTGACGATATGCAGGCCCGCCGCGCGCAGCGCATCGGCGTACTCCCGGGTCAGCGGCTTGGCTTCGAAGTTGGCGCCCGGCCGCGACTGCGACACGTAGTTCACCACGCCGTCATAGCCCGCCGACTTGATCTCCTCCGGTGCGATCCTGCGCTCGGCGAAATCGATCAGCCTCATGCCGGCCGCCGAGGCTTTCGGGGCGGCGGGGCTTGCCGCCACCGCGCCCAGGCTGAGCAGGGCCGGCGCCACGACATAGGCGCCGGCGTATTTGAGGACCTCGCGCCTCGACGGCGACCACCGATCGCCGCGTCCACCCGGTCCGGCCGAATCCCGCACCGCGCGATGGTAACAAAAGGCACGGGCCTTCCTCAGAGCGATCTTCGCCGGTCAGCGCCGCTGGGCCGAGGCGCCTCGCGTGCGGAACCGACCGGTCGGAAAGCGGGCGGACACCGGCCAGTGGCATGATCTTTGCGTGTCGGACATCCCGGGGGCCGCCTGCGCGAGGGACGGTGGGTTTCCGGCTCGTTGCGCACGATTAGGTGATCGAACTATAGTCTGGACACATGTCCAGTTTGCTGTCGCGGAGTTCGGGAGTCCGTTGACCGCGATGTATTCGGCGCCATTCCGCGGTCATTTTCCAGCAAAGAAGAGTTGAGTATGCGAATTGCCCTGCTGTCCTACCGTAGTAAGACACATTGCGGCGGACAGGGCGTCTACGTGCGCCATCTCAGCCACGGCCTGGTGGAGCTCGGCCACGACGTCGAGGTGTTCTCCGGCCAGCCGTATCCCGACCTGCTCGACCCGCGGGTCCGGCTCACCGAAGTGCCCAGCCTCGACCTGTACCGGGAACCCGACCCGTTCCGGGTGCCGCGGCCCAGCGAGATTCGCGACTCGATCGACCTGCGGGAATTGCTCACCACGTGGACCGCGGGCTTTCCCGAACCGCGGACGTTCACGATGCGGGCCGCGCGGTTACTTGCCCAGCGCACAGCCGATTTCGACGTCGTCCACGACAACCAGAGCCTGGGCACCGGATTGCTGCGCATCGCCGAGGCGGGACTTCCCGTGGTGGCCACCGTGCACCACCCGATCACCCGCGACCGGGTGCTGGATCTGGCGGCAGCGCGATGGTGGCGAAAACCGTTGGTGCGCCGCTGGTATGGGTTCTTGGACATGCAGCAGGAGGTCGCCCGCCACATCCCCGACCTGTTGACGGTCTCCTCGTCGTCCGCGTCCGACATCATCGCCGACTTCGGCGTCGCGCCCGACCAACTCCACGTGGTGCCGCTGGGCGTGAACACCGAACTGTTCAAACCGGGATCGGGCCCCCGCGAGCCCGGCCGCATCATCGCGATCGCCAGTGCCGATACCCCGCTCAAGGGCGTCCGCACCCTGCTGCAAGCGGTCGCCCGGCTGCGCACCGTGCGTGATCTCGAGCTGCGGCTGGTTGCCAAGGTGGAACCCAACGGCCCGACCCACAAACTCATCGCCGAACTCGGGATCTCCGACATCGTGCACATCACCAGCGGGCTGTCCGACGCCGAGCTGGCCGCCCTGTTCGCCTCCGCGGAGGTCGCCTGCATTCCGTCGCTCTACGAAGGCTTTTCGCTCCCAGCCGTGGAAGCCATGGCCAGCGGCACCCCGATCGTCGCCAGCCGGGTCGGTGCCCTGCCGGAAGTCCTCGGGACCGACGGTGCTTGCGCCGAACTGGTGCCGCCCGCCGACGTCGATGCGCTGACCCACGCGCTCGGTGAACTGCTGGACTCACCGGAAAAGCGCCGCAGCCTCGGGAAGGCGGGACGAACCCGCGCCGTCAACGTCTTCAGCTGGGAAGCCGTGGCCGCGCAAACCGTTCGGGTCTACGAGCGGGCGATCGCACGCAACGCGCAGAGCGAAGCGCCATGCTGACAGTCGATTTCGACCGGCTGGGGATCGGACCGTCGAGCAAGGTCATCGACGTGGGTTGCGGAGCCGGCCGGCACGCGTTCGAAGCGTATCGCCGCGGCGCCGACGTCGTGGCCTTCGATCGCGACGAGGCCGAATTGCGTTCGGTGGACACCATTTTGCGCGCGATGGCCGAAGCCGGCGAGGCGCCCGCCGGTGCCTCGGCGAAGGTGGTCGTCGGTGATGCGCTGAAGTTGCCCTACGCCGACGAGACGTTCGACTGCGTCATCGCTTCGGAGATCCTGGAGCACATTCCCGACGACGACGTGGCGATCGCCGAGCTGATCAGAGTGCTCAAAGCCGGTGGCACGCTGGCGGTCAGCGTCCCACGGTGGCTGCCCGAGCGCCTGTGCTGGTTGCTGTCCGACGAGTACCACGCCAACGAGGGTGGCCACGTACGCATCTACCGGGCCAGCGAGCTGCGCGGCAAGATCGCCCGCGACGGAATGGCACTGACCCACACCCATCACGCCCATGCGCTGCACTCCCCGTTCTGGTGGCTCAAATGCGCTGTGGGAGTGGAGAACACCGACCACCCCGCAGTGACCGCCTACCACAAGCTCCTGGTTTGGGACCTGATGCAGCGGCCCAAGATCACCCAGCTGGCGGAGTCGCTGCTCAACCCGCTGGTGGGCAAAAGCGTAGCGATGTACTTCGTCAAGCCGCAGGAGGCGAAAAGCCAGGCGACTGAGGGATATTCAGTTGCATCGGTCTAGTGTGCCAGCCGTTGCGGGGGTGTTGACTCCCGAGCAGTGCCGCCAGACCGCGCTTTCCATCGCCGCCGCACAGGAATCGACTGGTGCCATCCCCTGGTTCGAGGGCGGGCACACCGATCCGTGGGACCACATCGAGTGCGCGATGGCGCTGACCACCGCCGGACTGCTGGAGCCGGCGCGCGCCGCGTTCGACTGGAGCCGGCGCACCCAGCGCTCGGATGGATCCTGGCCCATCCAATTCCGGTCGGGGGTCATCGAAGACGCCAACAGCGACAGCAATTTCTGCGCCTACATCGGCGCCGGGGTGTGGCACCACGTGCTGGTCACCGGCGACGAGTCATTCGCGGCGGAAATGTGGCCGGTGGTGCACAAAGCAATCGACTTCGTCATCGACATGCAGGTCGGTTACGGCGAGATCGGTTGGGCCCGAAGCGAAGCCGGTGTGTTGCCGGAGGCCCTGCTGACCGGGTGCTCGAGCATCTACCACAGCATCCGCTGTGCGCTTGCCCTGGCCGCGTTGGTCGGCGACCCGCAGCCGGAGTGGGAGTTGGCGCTCGGCCGTCTGGGGCACACCATCTCCGCGCATCCCGAGGTGTTCACCGAAAAGGACCGCTACTCGATGGACTGGTACTACCCCATCCTCGGTAGCGCCTTGCGTGGCCCGGCGGCGGCCGCGCGCATCAAGCAGCGTTGGGATGCCTTCGTGGTCGACGGCCTGGGCATCCGGTGCGTCGGCGACCGCCCGTGGGTGACGGGTGCCGAAACCTGCGAGCTGGTGATGGCGCTGGACGCGATCGGGCAAAGCTCCGACGCCCACCGTCAGTTCGCCGCGATGCAGCATCTGCGCGAGGACGACGGATCTTATTGGACGGGACTGGTTTTCGCCGACGGCAAGCGGTGGCCGGAAGAGCGCACCACATGGACGGGCGCGGCCGTGATCTTGGCGGCGGACGCCCTGTCGAACACCACCGCCGGTGCGGGCATCTTTCGCGGCGACGAACTGCCACTGGGTTTGCAGACCGACTTCGACTGCGAATGCGTGGTCACCGGCCCCGGCCGGTAAGCCCCGGGCTGGCTAGACCCGCTCCCCCGGCTGACCGCTGACTCGTTCGAGCAGCCGCAACGATCCGGTGGCCGATACCTCCCGGAACTGTCCGGAATCGAGTGCGCGGCAGTAGATGTAGTAGGGCGGGCGCCCGCCGTCCTTCGGGTCGGGAAATACGTCGTGGATGACCAGCGCCCCACCGGGGGCGACCCACTTGGCCCAGCCGTCGAAGTCCTGGTTCGCGGCGGCTTCGCTGTGGCCGCCGTCGATGAACAGGAACTGCAGCGGCGCCCGCCACGCCCGTGCCACCAGCGGCGACTTGCCGACGATCGCGACGACGTGATCGTCCAACCGGGCGGTGTCGAGCGCCCGGCGAAACGTCGGCAGCGTGTCGAACAGGCCCGTCACCTCGTCCACCATCGACGCGTCGTGATACTCCCACCCGGCCTGGTGCTCCTCGGACCCGTGGTGGTGGTCGACCGTGTAGAGCACGCTGCCGGTTTGTTGGGCGGCCGCACCCAGCAGCAGGGTGGATTTGCCGCAGTAGGTGCCGATCTCGACGCCCAGACCGCCGCCGAGATACCGCAGCGCGGCGTCGTACAACGCGCGCCCCTCGTCGGCCGGCATGAAACCTTGTACCTGCTCGGCCAGCGCGAACAAGCGCTCGGGCGCACTCGCGTCGACGTGACTCATCAGCTGAACCTATCGCCTCGATCGCCGCTGCCGACACCGTGGTCGCTGTTCGCGCTCAGCGATCACCGGAGCTCTGTTGACCGGGTGTGCGGCGGCCAGAGCGCCTTCGCCTTAACATCATGGACGTGCGCGCCTTGCTTATCCGCAAATTTGCTGGTGTCGGACTCGCCGCGGTCACGGCCGCGGCCGTCGCGTTGCTGCCCGCCACGGTGCTGCCGCCCGGGGCCCCGGGGGCGGCGCCACCGGCCGCGGCCGCGAACTGCCCGCCGGTACAGGTCGTGTTCGCCCGGGGGCGCAACGAATCGCCGGGGCCGGGTGTGCTGGGCAACGCGTTCATCAGCGCCCTGCGGTCCAAGGTGAACAGGACCGTGGGCGTGTACGCCGTGCAATATCCCGCCGACACCGAGGTCGCCCAGGGCGCCAACGACATGAGCCACCACATCCAGGACATGGTCAACAGCTGCCCAGACACCAGGTTGGTGCTGGGCGGTTATTCGCTGGGCGCGGCGGTCACCGACGTTGTGCTGGCGGCGCCCATCGGCGCGTTCGGTTTCGACAGCCCGCTGCCGCCGGGCATCGATCAGCACGTCGCCGCCGTCGCCCTGTTCGGCAATGGCAGCCAATGGGTGGGTCCGATCACCAACTTCAGTCCCGTCTACAACGACCGGACCATCGAGTTGTGCCACGGTGCCGATCCCATCTGCAACCCCGCCGACCCGAACACGTGGAAGGAAAACTGGCCGCAGCACCTCGCCGGGGCCTACATCGACGCGGGCATGGCCAATCAGGCCGCCGACTTCGTCGCCAACAAGCTCTGAGTCAGGCGGCCGCCGCTTGCGTTTAGCCCGGCACAGACGGGTACTAGGAACTCCAGGTGCGCGCGGAGGGACTAGCCATTGCCGGATGACCAGATCGTCGACCTCAGATCCGCGCTGGCGCGACTGGCGCGCCACGACAAGCAGCTGATCGAGACCGACCATCCGATCGACCCGATCGGGGAACTCGCCGGCGTCTACCGCCGCATCGGCGCCGGCGGCACCGTCGAACGACCGACGCGCATCGGACCGGCCATGATCTTCAACAACGTGACCGGCTTTCCGGGCTGGCGGGTGCTGGTCGGGTTGATGGCCAGCCGCAAACGCGTCGGCATCCTGCTCGAGTCGCCGGCCGACCGGCTTACCCAACGCATGGCCGATGCCTACGAAAACGCCTTGGGCCCAGCGGATTTCACTGGTGACAATGCGCCCTGCCAAGAGGTGGTCCATCGCGCCGATCACCCGGACTTCGATCTGCGTACCCTGCTGCCCGCGCCCACCAACACCGACCTGGACGCGGGGCCGTACTTCTGCCTGGGTTTGGTGCTGGGCAGCGACCCCGAACTGGGCACCGATGTCACCATCCACCGGCTGTGCGTGCAGGGCCGTGACGAGATGACGATCTTCTTCGCACCCGGCCGCCACATCGACGCCTTCCGGCAACGCGCCGAGGCCGACGGACGCAAGTTCGAGATCACGGTCAACATGGGCCTGGACCCGGCGATCCCGCTGGGCGCCACGTTCGAGGCGCCCACCACCCCGCTCGGCTACGACGAGCTCGCCATCGCCGGCGGCTTGCGCGGCAAACCCGTCGAACTGGTCAAGGGCGTCACGGTCGACCAGAAGGCGATCGCCACGGCCGAGGTCGTCATCGAGGGCTACATCATCCCCGGCGAACGGCAGGCCGAAGACCAGAACACCCACACCGGACACGCCATGCCGGAGTTCCCCGGCTATGACGGCCCGGCCAACCCGGCCTTGCCGGTGATCAAGGTGACCGCGGTGACCACCCGCACCGATCCGATTCTGCAGACCCTGGTGGGCCCCGGCGAGGAGCACGTCAGCCTCGCCGGAATCCCCACGGAGGCCAGCATTTTCCACGCCCTGCACGCCGCCATGCCCGGCTTCGTCACCGACGTCTACTCCCACAGCGCCGGCGGCGGTAAGTTCCTGGCCGTCCTCAAGTGCAACAAGACCAAGGCCTTCGATGACGGCCGCGCGCGCCAAGCCGCGCTGGTGGCGTTGGGCGTCTATTCGGAACTGAAGAACGTCATCCTGGTCGACGGCGACGTCGACATCTTCGACAGCGACGACGTGCTGTGGGCGATGCAGACCCGGATGCAGGGCAACCGCGACATCGTCACCATTCCCGGGGTGGCCGGTCATGTTCTGGACCCGACCCAGCAGCCCGAGTACGACCCGACGCTGCCGGCCAAGGGCACCACGTGCAAAACGATTTTCGACGCCACCGCACCGTTTCGCATGCAAGCCCAGTTCGAACGGGCGCACTTCCGCGATGTCGACCCCCGCCCGTATGCCCCCGATCTGGACTTGGAGTATCCGTGATGACCCAGCCGAACCAGCCCGACCGCGTCATCGTGGGCATCACCGGAGCCACCGGAATCGTCTACGGCGTGCGGGCGCTCGATGTGCTGCGCAGCGTCGGCATCGAAACCCACCTCATCGTCACCCGTGCCGGGCACCTGACCCGCGCCTACGAAACCGATCTCACCCGGGAGCAGATCGAGGCCCGCGCCGACCACGTGTACAGCGTCACCGACGTCGGCGCCCCCATGGCGTCGGGTTCCTTCCTGACGCGGGGCATGCTGATCGCGCCCGCATCGATGCGCAGCGTGGGCGAGATCGCCAACGGCGTGTCCAGTTCACTGCTGTCCCGGGCCGCCGACGTCGTCCTCAAGGAGCGTCGCCGCCTGGTGCTCATGGTGCGCGAGGCTCCGCTGAACCTGATCCACCTGCGCAACATGGCGACGATCAGCGAAGCCGGCGGCACCATCTTCCCGCCGGTGCCGGCCTTCTACTTCCGGCCCACCAGCCTCGAGGACATCGTCGATCACTCCGTCGGCCGGGCCCTGGACCAATTCGGCATCCACACCGATGTCTTCCCGCGCTGGGACGACGACCTGCGCCGGACCGTGATGCAACACGAGATGCAACACGAAACGCCGGAAGTGCCGGAATCGCAGAAAGCACCGGAAGTGCCGACGGGCCACGCCTAACGCAGGTTGGTGGGGTTGAGGTCGTCGGGCATCTGCTGGCCGGCGTCCTCGTAGGCCTTCTTGATCGCGGCCATCGCCGGCGCGCCGTAGTCGCGCTTCTTCGCGACCACCATGTCGTAGCTGGTGCGCAGCGAATCCAGCTGGCCGCGGAATTCGGGAATCACGTGGCGGCCCATCAATTCGTAGCTGCGCAGCGTGGCCTCGCGGTCCGCCCAATCCCCGGCCAGCACCAAAAAGCCCCCGAACCCGCCGGTGATGTTCTGCAACCGGTGCAGGGCCTCGATCATGTCGTCGGGTGTGCCCACGATGGCGGCGTCCTCCTCGATCTCCTGCTCGAGCGTGTAGTCGTTCTTCAGCCCGGCGACCCGTTTGAAGTATCCGACGCGTTCGGCCTCGCGCCCCTCGATCACCTCGGCCTTGGCCTGTTCGCGGGTGGGCGCGAGATGGGCCCGGATCACCAGGCGCCATTCGTCGCGGCGCAGTTGCTTGCCGCTTTCGGCGGCGGCCTTCTCGCCGAGCGCCCAGTGCGCCGCCAGGTCCTTCTTGCCGCCGATCAGGCCGGCGCCCAGCGATAACACCCCCACGCCGTGCGTGCCCGCGGCCGTCATGCCCGACGGCGAGGTGCTGGACGCGACGGCGATCGGCATCGACCCGTTGACCGGAAGCAGCTGCAGCCGAGCCTCATTCAGGGTGAACCAGTCGCTGTGATGGGTGACGACCTCACCGGCGAGCAGCCGGATGATCACGCCCAGGGCCTCGTTCATCCGCGGGCGCTGCGTGCTGGGATCGATGCCCATCATCGTGGCGTCGGAGATCAGCGCCCCGGGCCCCACGCCCAACATGGCCCGGCCGTGGGTCAGGTAGTCGAGCTGCACGAACCGGTCGGCCACCATCATCGGGTGGTGATACGGCAGGCTGACGACCCCGGAGCCGAGCTTGATCCGCCGGGTCCGTTGCCCGGCGGCCGCCAGGAACATCGCCGGATCGGCGATGTTCTCCCATGCCGCCGAGTGGTGCTCGCCCACCCACGCCTCGTCGAAGCCCCACCGGTCGCACCATTCGATGAGCTCGAGGTCCCGCTCGTAGGTGGTCAACGGGCTCTCGCGGACCGGGTGGTAGGGCGCGATGAATGTTCCGAACCTCAACATGCCGTCCTGCTCCTATGATCTACGTCAACGTTCATGTTCAACTGATGACAGCAAGGGGCGCCTCGATGCTCGATCCCGCCGCATACCGCACCATCGATGTCGCCGTGGACGGCGCGACCGCCGTCGCCGTGCTGACGCTGAACCGGCCGGACAAGGCCAACGCCGTCGACGACGTGATGCATTCGGAGCTGTCGCGGGTGTTCGCGGCGGCCCAAGACGACGTCCGGGTGCGCGCCGTCGTGCTGACCGGGGCGGGCCGGACCTTCTCCGCCGGCGGCGACGAGTCCAGCGATCGGCAGTACGCGTCCAGTTCGGGACGGACCCCGATCGAGGAGGCGCGCCACATCGTCGACGACATCGTCGGGCTGACCAAGCCGCTCGTCGCCGCCGTCAACGGCCACGCCATCGGGCTGGGCGCGGTGCTGGCCACCCTGGCCGACGTCTCCTACGTCTCGGAGCGGGCGAAACTCGGTGACCTGCATGTGCACGCCGCGCTGCCGGCGGGCAACGGGGCCGCGGTGATCTGGCCGCTGCTGGTCGGGCTCAACCGCGCCAAATACTTGCTGATGACCGGCGAGGTCCTCACCGCGGCGGAGGCCGAACGCCTCGGGCTGGTCACCCGCGTCGTCCCGCCGGCCGATGTGGTGCCGTCGGCGCTGGCGATGGCGCAACGACTCGCCACGCTGGCCCCCCAGGCGGTGCAGGGCACCAAGGCCGCGGTGAATCGGCTCCTCGCGATGGCCTCGGGCGCGGTCCTGCCGTTCTCCCTCGCGCTCGAGGCGGCCGCCATGGAGCATGACGACTTCCGCGCCGCGATGGCGAAGTTGGGCCGCGCGTGAGGCTTGCATCAATAGGGACGCTAGGACCCTCCCTGGGAATTGTCAACGTCAACGTTCACGTTGACAAGCGGGTTAATCCTCAGGTCAGTCCCCCGGATGGCGTATTTTGACAACGCGACACCCGCACACCAGGAGGCCGACGATTCCCGCCGCACGCCAGCAGAGCGACAACGCGCGGCGCCGCCACGAGCGGCGCACGGCTGACCGCCGCGCGTCCAACGAGCGCTGGCAGACCATCCTCAAGGGCGCCGCGGAGGTGTTTCGCCGAGAGGGGTTCGCCCGCGCCCGGCTGGAGGACGTCGCGGTCGAGGTGGGCATCAACCGCGCCTCGCTCTACTACTACGTGGGCACCAAAGAGGAATTGCTGGTCGCGCTCATCGAGCAGCCGGCCTACGAGATGACCCGGCACTGCCGCGACGCGCTCGAATCGGATGCGCCACCCGAGCAGAAGCTGCGTCGCGCGCTGGACTCCTACATCAGCGACTTGGCCACCTATCCCGAGCTCTTCCTGCTGTTCGGCGAAAGTCAGCACATCGCAACGATTCCGGAGGCACAGGGCATCGTCGCCAACGCCGACGCCTACGGCAAGACGCTGCTGGCGATCATCGAAGAGGGTGTGGCCGGGGGCGTGTTCCGCTCGGATCTGGATCCTCGGCTGGCCATGCTCGGCATCCTGGGCATGCACAACTGGATCCACCGTTGGTATGTCCCCGGCGGGCGCAACTCGCTGACCGAGATCGGCGACGCCTTTGCGGCCATGGTGCTGTCCAGCCTGCGGCCCTGATCCCCAGACTGTACGCAATCGCACCCTCTGTGCGGCGACGAACTGCGTTGACGCGGCGCTTGAGCCTAGGATTGAATGCAATCTGCAGTAATGCTTGGTCCATGCCGTCAGCCGAGAGGAGACGCGATGCCGCGTCTGAAGCCGATTCCGCGCGATGAAGTCACCGACGAATTCACGTTGAAGATGTATGACTTCATGTTCGGCGACCGTGACCCGGTGGCCGAGCCCGGCACGGTGGGCGGCACTCCGGGCAACTGGTGGACGGTGATGGCGCAGTCCCCCGCCGCGCTGCGCCACGCCGTGCGCGGCTTTCGCCTCTACCGCGAAGAGGTGTCCATCCGCGCCGATCACCGCGAGCTGGGCCAGATCCGGGCGGGCTGGGTGGTCGGCAGCCAGTTCGTCTTCTCCCAACACTGCAAGGCGTGCCGGTCGGCGGGGTTGTCCGAGGAGAAGATCGAGGCGATCCCGTCCTGGCAGACGGCGGACTGTTTTGACCCGGCCGAGCGGCTGCTGCTGGCCTACACGGATTGCCTTGCGGGACAGCACGGCCGGGTGCCCGAGCGGCTGATGACCCAGCTGCGGGAAGTTTTCAGCGACACCGAGATCCTCGAATTCACCTACACCACCACCATGTACGTGATGCACGCGATCATGTCCCGGGCATTGCGGCTGGAATTCGACGATGTCGACGACCCGACCGTCGAGGTCGTCGACCCGGAAGGCGGCGGTGTGCTCGACATCGGCGCAGCGACGTCCGGGGGTGACTGAGGTGAGCGAGATGGACGGCCGCTCGCAGCTGGCGTACCGGCTGATCAGGCGTGCCATCGCCGAGGGCGAGTTCGAGCCGGGCTCGCGCCTGGTCGAACAACGCATCGGCGAGATGTTCGACCTGTCCCGCACCCCGGTGCGAGAAGCGTTGCGGGCCTTGGCCGCCGACGGCCTGGTCACCATCGAGCGCAACCGCGGCGCCATCGTGGCCACCATGTCCGAGACCGACATCCGCGACCAGTACGAACTGCGCGCCCGCCTGGAGTCGCTGGCCGCCGAACGCGCCGCGACCCGGATGCGCGACGATGGCATCGCGGCACTGGACGCCGCGATCGTCGAGTTCGACCACGGCATCGAGCTGGTATCGAAGGGTTCGGCCGACGCCGGGCTGCGCCGGATCACCGCCGCCAACAGCGCCTTTCATCAGGCCATCGTGGTGGGCGCCCAGCATCGGCGGCTATCCGCTCTGCTGGAGCACGCCGTCGATATCCCCCTGGTGTATCAGGTGTTTCGGCATCAGACGCGGGAGGAACGGGAGCGGTCGAATCTGTTCCACCGCATGGTGCGCGACGCGATAGCGGCGGGGGAACCGCTGCGCGCCGGTGCGCTGATGGCCGAGCACATCCTGCAGGGCCGCGATTCCCTGCTGTCGTTGAGGTCGCAGCGGGGTCGCGAGACCGAAACGCACGCTTCGTGACCGTCGGCCTCGGTGACCGGTTTCGGCTGGACGGCCGCGTCGCCGTCGTGACCGGGGCGACGTCCGAATTGGGGCTGGCGATCGCGCGAGCGCTCGGGGCGGCGGGCGGGCGAATTGCGTTGGCAAGCCGGCGCCTCGATGAGCTCGAAGGGCGCTGCGCCGAACTGCGCGACGACGGCATCGACGCCGCCGCCTTCCGGGTGGACGTGAGCGATCACGAATCGTGCACGGCGGCAACGGATCTGATCATCGATCGGTTCGGCGGCGTGGACGTGCTGGTCAACAACGCCGGTGTGGGCACGGCCGCACCGGCGACGCGCGAGGACCCGGCGCAGTTCCGGCGCACCGTCGAGGTCAACCTGATGGGCGCCTACTGGATGAGTCAGGCGTGCGGGCGATCGATGCGGCCCGGTTCGGCCGTGGTGATGATCAGCAGCATCCTGGGGCTGACCACGACTTCGCTGCCGCAGGCCGGCTACGTGTCGAGCAAGGCGGGGCTGCTGGGACTCACCCGCGACCTGGCCCGACAGTGGACCGGCCGCAAGGGCATTCGGGTCAATGCGGTGGCGCCGGGATTCTTGTCGACCGGCCTGACCGAACTCACCCCCGACGGGTTCAACGACGACTTCGTCGCCACCCGGGTACCGGCGGCGCGGTTGGGTGAACCCGACGAGGTCGCCGCCGCGGTGCTGTTCCTCGCCAGTCCGGCGGCCTCATTCGTCAGTGGTGCCGTGCTGCCCGTTGACGGTGGCGCCCTGATCACCTGACCGGCGAGCGAACAGCAGGCCGCGCAGGTGTTCGGTGACGGCGGGGTCGATCAGTTCCGGCTCGTAGAGCAGGTCCGGCGGGAAGTACAGCACGATCTCGTCGATGCCCGCCTGCTGCCACCCGGCCACCCATTCGTCGAACGCCTGCACCGACGACCAGATGGGGTCGGCCGTGGTGGCCGGGCTGCCGGCCAGAATCTGGCGACGGATGGTCGCGGGGTCGCGGCCGGATTCGGTGCAGAACTCGTCGAGGGTGGCCGATCGCCGCGCGGTGAGCTCCAGCAGCCGCGGCGACGACAGCCCCCATCCGCCGAACGAGCTCCAGATATCGCCGAACCGGGCCACCAGCTGCAGGCTCGAACGGGCATGCGCGGCAACACAAATCGGGGACCGGGGCCGTTGCAGCGGCGGCGGTCGCAACCGGAAATCACTCACCCGGTAGTGGGCGCCGGAAAAGTCGACCGGTTCGGCGCGCAGCAGCGCATCGATCAGTTCGACCGCTTCGGCGAATCTCTCCGCGCGTTCCGCGCGCGGCCAGGCCGCGCTGCCGACCATTTCGTGGTCGGTGGGGGCATAGCCGGCGCCGAGGCCCAATTGCAGCCGCCCACCCGACATGTTCTCGACGGTGAGGGCCTGGCGCGCCAGCATCACCGGGTGCCGCAGAACGACGTTGGACACCAGCGGCCCGAGCAGGATCCGGCGGGTGCAGTTGGCCAGACCGGCCAGCGTGGTGAACGCTTCGAACCAATTCGACCTGGGTGCTTGCGGATTGGCGCCGTGATCGTCGATCCAGAGGCTGCGAAAGCCCATCTCCTCGGCCCGTTCGCAGCGGTCCACCAGCGTGGCCCAGGAGACATTGGGAAACAGCAGCGCCCCGAAGTCGGTCACCGGCCCGCGGGCAGGGTTTTGGTGTGGGCTTCGTCCTCGGCGCGGCGACGGGCGTCGCGCTCCTGCAGGAATTGCTGGGTGGCACCGACGATCGCGTTGGTGATGTTGCCCATCAACGTCTCCCGGTGAAAGATCGTCCAGTCGCGGCTGCGTTCCAGCGGCTCGAGGCAATCCTGAAACACCGGCATGACGTAGCGGCTGATCATCTCGTAGGAGCGCAGCGTGGCCTCGCGGTTGGCCCACTCGTGGGCCATCAACAGATAGGTGCCGAAGCCGCCGGATTGCCGCTGCAGCCGGCGCAGCTGCTCGATCGCCATGTCGGGAGTGCCGATCACGCCCACGCCGGTCTCATTGACGGCAGACACGATGTCTTCGCCGGGGTCGAAATCGCCCAAAATCGGTATGGCCCCGACGTTTTGGAAGTAGTCCACCCACTGCGCCAGACCCACCTCGACATCCTTGCGGGCCTGTTCCACGGATTCGGCGATGTGCATCGGCCCGCACATCCGCCAGCCCTGACGGCTCACCGTGGTTCCGTGCGCGGCGGCGGTTTCGGTTGCGGTGCGCCAGTTGCGGGCCAGCGCATCGAAGGCCTTCTTCTGGGTGGCCGCGATCGAGAGCAGTCCGATGCCGAACTTGCCGGCGGCCACCGGGCCCGACGGCGACGCCGTCACCGCCACGCTGACCTCGATGTTGGGCTTGCTGTACGGGCGCAACTGCAACCGGGCGTCACGCAGCCTGAACCAGTCGGTCTCCCGGTTGACCGGGGCTTCGTCGCGCCACAGTTCGAGCACCGCCTCTAGGGATTCGAGCATCATGTCGCGCTGACGGGTGGTCTCGATGCCCATCATGTAGGCGTCGCCGGGCAGCGCGCCCGGTCCGACGCCGACGATCAGGCGCCCGCGGGTCAGGTGGTCGAGTTGCACCATGCGGTCGGCGAACATGAACGGGTGGTGATACGGCAATGAGGCCACCCCGGTGCCCAGCCGGATGCGCTTGGTGCGGGCCGCGGCCGTCGCGATCATCAGGTCGGGCGCGCCGATGATTTCTGTTCCGCCCGAGTGGTGTTCGCCGAACCACGCCTCCTCGTAGCCGAGTTCCTCGACTGCTTCGACCAACTGCAGGTCGCGCTCGAATGCGAGCGTCGGATTGTCGCCGACCATGTGGTACGGCGCGATGAAGACACCAAAGCGCATGGCCTGAATCTACGTCTACGTTCACGTTCATGCAAGCAGCCGCCGTCGTGACGATCAACGGCAGGGCGGGATGGGGGTCTCAGTCCAGCGCGGCGGCGTGCCGCGCCAGGCGCTTGGCGCGTTCCATGTCGTAGTGCTTGCGGGTCACGAGCCGCTGTGCGAACAGTCCGCCGCCGGATTGCACGTTGGTCACCAGGTGCCAGCCGCCGTAGGAATCGGCGGTGGTGTCGCGGATGGCGTGGAACAGCTTGGCGCGGGCGTCGCCGGACACGTCGGCCGCTCCGGTCAGGTATTTGCGCAACTGGGGGCCGATGTCCGGGTTGTCCAGGTCCGCCATCGACGGTGTGGTGATCACCCCGCCGCCGGCGATGTCGTGCAGATGCCGGATCATCAAATTGAAGTTCGCCGCGCCTAGGTATTTGGTCGCGTTCGTGTACAGGTCGTCGGGATAGTAGTAGCCCTCGGGCGTGGTGTGGGCGTTGCTGATCGCGGCCTCCATGCCGGCCCGCAAGTTGGTGGCATGGATCATCATCTCGTCGATCTTCTCCCGGATGTGTGACACCCGTGCGGTCCCATTGGCTTCGGCCATCAACTGCGCCAGGCCCACCATCTCGTCGGCCTGTTCCACCATCACCGCGGTGCCGCCGAGGCGCTCCCACAGGCCCAGCGAGTGCGCGAAGATGCCGGCCTGTGCGGCAACGCCATCGAGGAACACGTGCTCGGTCGGGACGAACACGTCGTCGAAGATCACGAACCCGTCCGGCATGCTGCGCCGCGCGCTCACCGGGTAGTCGCGCTCGTCCCCGCCGCGGGCTTGCACGGTGCGGCTGATGACGTGCACCCCCGGGGCGTTGACCGGTACCGCGCACGCGATCGCGTAGTCCTCCTCCCCCGGCTTCATCGACTTGGTCGGCATCACCATCAGGTGATGGGCGAACGGTGCCGCGCTGATGTGAAGTTTCGCGCCGCGGATCACCACGCCGTCGTCGCGGCGCGCCACCACGCGCACGTACTGGTCGGCATCGTCCTGCGCGGCTGGCGCCTTGGATCGGTCGCCCTTGGAGTCGGTGATGCATTCGGCGATTCGGATGTCGTCCCGGCGGGCTTGTGCCACATAGGAGTTGATGCGGGCGACGTACTCGGGGTGGGCGTCGGCCAGCCGCGCCGCCGCCACCACGAGCGTCATGAGCGACTGGTAGGTGACGTTGAGCAGCAGGTCCATGCTGGTGAGGATCGGCACCCGGTCACGTAGTTCCGCGACGCTGCGCGGCGCCTCCACCAACGGGTTCACCGCGTCGCCGTCGGGCCGGTAGTACTGGTCGTATCCGGCGGCCACCGCGTCGAGCGCCGGCGCCAGCAGCGGATCGGTGTCCATGTCGGCGACCAGCTTGCCGTCCTGGTAGACCCGCCGTCCGTCGCGGAGTGAGTTCTTGTACTGCTCGCCGGTCATCATGGTCGGTGCGCTCTCCTCTATCGGCTGGTCCGCTGGTTGAAGGGTGTGTCACGGTCGGGGTCGGCCTCGCGGGGCAGCCCGAGCACGCGCTCGGCGATGATGTTGCGCTGGATCTCGGAGGTGCCCCCGGCGATGCAATACTTCTTCATCTCCAAGAATGACCGCGTGCCCGAAGGCATTTCGGTGTCGACGGGCCAGCCCATGGTGAGTTCGGGAAGCAGATCGACGCGGATGCGCCCCGCGCGCTCGTGCAGGTCGGCGCTGACGAGTTTGCGGATGGAGTCGATGGCCCCGGGGTTGCGGTCCGCGGCGACGCTGGCCCGAAAGCCGGCGCTCTGCAGTGCGCGTTCGTCGACGAGCATGTGCTGCAGGCGATCTCGCACATCGGCCCGTTGCCATGCGCCGCTGCGCACCGCCTCCGCGATGAGCTGGTCGGCCACGCCGGGGCCGACGACGGGAGGCCCGGTGAGGCTGTTGCGTTCCTGCATCAGGGTGCTGATGCCCACCTTCCAGCCGGCGTTGAGCGGACCCAGGCGGGCCGCGTCCGGCACTATGACGTCGGTCAGGAAGACCTCGTTGAATTCGGCGTCACCGGTCATCTGCCGAAGCGGCCGCACGTCCACTCCGAGCGTGCGCATGTCGAGCAGGAAATAGGTGATGCCGGCATGTTTGGGCAACGTCGGATCGGTGCGCGCCATCAACAGCCCGAAATCGGCCGTGTCGGCGAACGAACTCCAGATCTTCTGGCCGTTGATTAGCCAGCGGTCGTCATCGATACGCACGGCCGAGGTGGACAGCGACGCCAGATCCGATCCGGCGCCGGGCTCGCTGAACAGCTGACACCAGCGGTGATCGCCGCGGGCCAGCGGCCGCAGGTAGGTGTCTCGCTGCTCGTCGGTGCCCCACTGCAGAATGGTCGGACCCGCCAGCCATACGCCGACGAAGTCCTCCTCGGGCCGGTCGACACCGCGGCGGCGCAACTCCTCCACCGCGGCACCGCCTTCGTCGCGACCCAGGCCGCGGCCGCCGTATTCGGTCGGCCAGGTTGGTGTGGCCCAGCCGGCCTCGCCGAGGCGGCGATACCAATCTCGCTGCACCGCAGAGTATTTCTCGCCCGGCGGCGGCGGGGCGTGATCGCGCACGATCGCGTCGGTCAGGTTGTCGGCCAGCCAGCGGCGCAGCTCGTCGAGCGCCGGCGATTCGCCCCGGGCCTGATCGGATACGGTTTCCGTTGCGGTCGAACGGCTTTCGGCCACGGCCGTGCCGAGCCGGTGGCGGTGGGCCGACGGCGTCCCGAACAGGTACTGGTTGGCCTTGGCGCGGCGCAGGTACAGATGTGCGACGTGCTCCCAGGTGTAGCCGATTCCGCCGTGCAGCTGGATCATCTCGGCGGCGTTGTGCAGTGCGGCTTCCCCGCACGCGGCCGCGGCGACGCTGACGGCGAAGTCCGCGTCGGCCGCGCCGCCGGCCAGCTGCCGGATGGCATACCAGGCGCTGCCGGCGCACAATTCGGCCCGTACCGCGGCGTCCGCGAGGCGGTGCTTGAGGGCTTGGAACGCCCCGATCTGCCGGCCGAACTGCCGCCGATCCAACAGGTACTGCTTCGTCAGGGCGACGCACTGCTCGGCGAGCACGGCCTGCTCGGCGGCCAGCAGCGCCGTCGCGCGCAGCCGCACCCGGGCCAGGACCGCTTCGGCCGCCGCCACGGCACCGACCTGTCGGGCCGGTGCGCCGCTCAGCCGGAGATTGGCGAGGCCGCGGCTGGTGTCCAGGGTGGACAACCGCTCCCGGTCCACGCCGTCGGAGCCGGTGACGGCGTACAGCGTGGTGCCCCCGCCGGTGTCCGCAGCGACCAGGACGATCTGGGCGTCGGCGCCGTCGGGGACGTGGTGGAATTGGCCCGACACCACCCAGTTCGGCCCGTGCCGCTCGGCGTGGCCGGTGCCGTCGGCGAGGGTGGCGGTCAGCTCGCCGGCGACCAGGCCGGGCAGCAGTTCGGCGCACACGGCGTCGTCGCCGCAGGCCAGCAGCGCTTCGGCGGCCAGGCAGGCGGTGGGCAGGTAGGGCACCGCGCCCAGTTCCCGCGCGAGTTCTTCGCAGACGACGGCCTGTCCGTACAGCCCGGCGCCGCTGCCGCCGTACTGCTCCGGCACCGCGATGCCGAGCAGCCCCAATTCGGCCAGCTCGGCCCACCCCGCGCGGCGTGCGGCCGCAGCACCGACGTGCCGCGTCTCATGCAGCGGAAGGCGCTTGGCCACGAGTTTGCGCACCATGTCACGCAGGTCGTCGAGTTCGGAGGCAGACGACAGCGCGTCCAGCGAGACGGCCATTTTGTATACAGTAGGGCCGATTTGACGGGTGTCAATGTTCGATGGCCAGCACGGTATCGCCGTGCGCCGCTCGTTGTATGCAATCTCGGCCCGGAGCGCGGCGGGTGACAATGCCCGATGCCGCAGCCGGGGTCAGCCGGGAAAAGCGGTTTACGTCGCTGGTCGGTCCCGGCGGCCGGCCGGCTTCAAATACGGAAGAATGCCGGTGGCATGCGCACCGATCTACGGAAACGCACGGTAGTGGCACCCGGATATCTCTCGACTTGGACTTGAGACTTTGCGACCGAAGCGGCGTGCGCAATTCGATGGCTGCGCGTCAAATGCCACGGACCGCCTTTTCAGAGATGAGAAACGCGGCCACCACAATTCGTGGCGGAATTCAGGCCGGGGTGTTGCCGCTCGAGTAGAGCTTGAAGTTGCGGACCAGCGGAACGACCGGGTTGCCCGCTGCGGCGCGCTGGCGCGCGCGAAATGAGGGATGACGACGCATTGCCGCATTGCGTTCGCGTTCGCGACGCTGCGCGGCGGCCCATGCTGGATGGGACTGAAGGAAAATAACCGTGCCTTCTGGTGTATTCGCCACGATCGTCACTCCTCTCAGTACCACCCGCAAAAGCTACAACAGTGTGGTTATCGGATCGTGATTCCAGAATGCCCGCCGAATCCTGAGACCAAACCACCCGCCAAGGTGAGAATTGGCCGTGAATTTGCGCGCGTAATCCGTTGCCACTGCCGTGCTGTCGTCCACGCTGGTCCGACCGCGATCAGAACCATAGCGACGGGCACCGACAGAATTCCGTTTCAACCTCGTGCCCGGTGGGCTGCTAGGGTCCCTTGCTTATGCCGGAGATTGATCGCCGCCGCATGATCTTGACGACCGGGATCGGGGTGCTGGCAGCAGCGCTGCCCACCTCGAACGCCTGGGCCTCCCCTGCCAGACAGGACGAGCCTGCCGGCCGGATACCGCCGCCCGCCGCGCCCAGCGGCCAATCCGGGAACTACATCTTCTCGGACGAATTCGATGGTCCGGCGGGGTCGGCCCCCGACGCGTCGAAGTGGGCGGTGGCCAAAGCCCGCGAGACGATCAAGGACCCGACCTATTGGGAGCTGCCCGAGCACATCGGGCAGTACCGCGACGATCGCCGCAACGTGTTCGTGGACGGGAATTCCAACCTGGTGCTGCGCGCCGCCAAGGACGGCCCCACCTACTTCAGCGGCAAGGTGCAGAGCCTGTGGCGCGGCGGCGTCGGCCACACCTGGGAGGCCCGGATCAAGTTGAACTGCCTGACCGCGGGCGCCTGGCCCGCGTACTGGCTCGGCAACGACGATCAGGGCGAGATCGACGTCATGGAGTGGTACGGCAACGGCAAGTGGCCGTCGGCCACCACCGTGCACGCCAAGGCCAACGGCGGCGAATGGAAGACGCACAACATCGCGGTGGACAGCGCCTGGCATACCTGGCGCACGCAGTGGGACGAGGCGGGCATCCGGTTCTGGAAGGACTACACCGAGGGCGCCGCGCCCTACTTCGACGTGCCGGCGAGTTCGCTGCCGGACTGGCCGTTCAACGGTGCGGGCTACACGGTCTATCCGGTCTTCAACCTGGCGGTGGCCGGATCGGGCGGGGAAGACCCGGGCCCGGGCAGCTACCCCGCCGACATGCTCGTCGACTGGATTCGCGTCTGGTAGGGCGGCGCGCCCTCAGTGCGTCAGCAGCGCGACCGCCGTCGTCGGCCTGCCACCCGGACGGCGCAAATCCGATCGCAGCCAGGCGAACGGGCGCATGAAGATCGGTAGTCGGCCGAACCGTTTGGCGGCCACCAGCAGCGATTCCGCTTCGACGGCTCGCCAGCCGAGGTCTTCGAAGAAGGCCAACCCGTTTTCGGGCGCGAACTTGAAGGGTGCGTTTTCCGAAATCCCGGCGACGTTCTTGTTGATCCGCTCTTTGAGACCGGGAAAGGCGAAATCGATCATCCACCAGGTGACCTCGGGTCGCTTGATCGCACCTGAAATGGCGGCGACGTCGGAGGCCTCCAGGTACATCGACAGCCCCTCGGTCAGCACGAAGGCCTTCGTCGCGCCGGCCAGCGCCTCGTCGAGGAAGGCGTCCCGGGCGTGTGGGTCGGCGAGGTCGACCGCGACGCGGTTCAGCCGGCAGCGCGGTGTCTGATCGGCGAGGATTTGCGTCTTTTCGGCGAGCAGCTTGGGTAGGTCGGCCTCGATCCAGGTCAGATCGGGTGGGAGCTCCAAGCGATAGGGCCGCGTGTCCAGGCCGGCGGCCAGGTTCAGGACGCGGTCACAGCCCTGGGCGAGTGCGGCTGCGATGGCATCGTCGATGAGCTTGGTCCGTGCGACCAGCCACCAACCGCTGCGGTCCGTCCAGGGAACTCCCGCGACGATCGCGCGGCCGTGCTCTCCCGCGAGACGTTCGGCGAGCGGGTCGCTGAACAGCGCGTCGGGGCGCAGCGTTTCGGTTGCCCGGTGCAACGCCGTCCACCGGGCGGTATCGGAAACATGGGTGATCGTGTGCCCTGGACCAGACATACGTTGCGTTATAGCAGTACCGGCGCCGCCCTATTGGCCGGCCCTGCCTCCCGCGAACCACGCGGCGGTCACCCCACGGGTCGCGGGCGGTGGAAGAACGGCGTCGGGCGCGCCGAGGCGACCGACTTTGACGGTCCACGCCGACGACGAGCGATCGATGCAGGATCCGGCACCCTGACTGGGCAGCCACAGCACGGCCAGGTCACTACCGGCGCCGCCGCATCCGTAGACGCCGACGTACCCATCGGCGCGCCCGCCCCACGCGCCACCGTTGCGCAGCAGGCAGCGGGTGCCGTCGTCGAGGGTGAGCGCGAACGGGTCCGGGTCGGCGGTCGGGTGCACGGGCGGAAGGTGACCGTCGAAGGTGACCCGGTGCATTTGCATGTCCCACGGATTGTCCACGCACAGAAGCGATCCCGGCGTGGAGGGCCAGCATGTGCCGGCTCCGGCCGCGCTCGGCGAACAGTAGTAGACGTTGTCGGCCACCGCCGACGGCGACGGTTCCGAGCAGTCGCTCGCCTGCCCGACGTTGCCCGGCCCGGACGCCACGTGGTAGCCGTTGATCGCTTCACCGCTGGGCCCGACGGCCATCACCGTGATCGACTGGGTGGGCGGCGGATCCGCCGCCGCGGGCCCGGCCGCCGCCGTTGACAGCGTCGGCAGGGCGAGCGCGGCAACGGTGAAGATCCGGGCCACACAGCGCGTCACGTTCATCGAGCCAACCCCTTCGTCAGGCCCCCTCCTCCAGGGTAGGACGCGCCGTGGATTCGGCGGGCCGGTTTGGGCGGCGACGCGTGATTGGGATCGGTAGCCGCGGGCCGGGGCTGTACTTGCTGCCATGACGCCGCCAAGGAGGTGGCGACCCAGGAAAGGAAGACAGCAAATGAACATCGTGCCGACCAGCATCCAAGAGCAGATCAACCGCGTCGATCGGCAGCGCAGCCTGTACATCGGGATCAGCACCGGGCTGCTTGCGCTCTGGAGCGTCTACCGACTGATCTGGATGCTCTACCTCGGAATGACTTTCGGCTGGTTCTTCGGCGCGATGGCCTTCCAGGTGGTGTTGTGGGGTGTGATCGGCACGGCCGCCGCGGTGGCCTCCGTCGGATTCCTCACCCGCTACAACAAGGGATCTTGACTCGTCTGACGGCCGTCGGAGAAGTCCCGGACCTGGTACGGGTCCGGGACTTTCCGTTGTGGCGCAATTGCTTTAGAGCTGAGCCCAGACCGACTTCGTCTTGAGGTAGATCTCGAGGCCCTCTTTGCCGAACTCGTGACCCCAGCCGGACTGCTTGTACCCGCCAAACGGGACATCGTGGTCGAACACCAGCTGGCAGTTGACCTGCACGCTGCCGGCCTGCAGTCGGCGCATGATCCGGTGGGCCCGACCGAGGTTCTCCGTCCAGGCGGTGGCCGCCAAGCCGTAGGTGGTGTCGTTGGCCAGCGCCACCGCCTCGTCTTCGTCGTCGAACGGCAGGATGGTGACCACCGGACCGAAGATCTCCTGCTGGTAGAGCCGCATGCTGGTGTCGACGTTGGTGAGCACCGTCGGGTGGACGAAGTAGCCCCTGCGGTCCAGCCGGTGGCCGCCGGTGACCACCTCGACGCCGTCGCTGCGGCCTTCGTCGATGAAGCCCATGACCCGGTTCAGCTGCTTCTGGCTGATCAGCGGCCCGCTGACACAGCCCTCCTCGCTGGGGGCGCCCAACTTGAACGAATTCGCCATCATCGCAATGCCTTCCACGACCCGGTCGTAGACGCCGCGCTGGGCGAAGATGCGCGACCCGCATACGCAGCCCTGGCCGGAGTGCACGAAGATGCCCAGCGACGCCATCATGATGGCGTTGTCCAGGTTCGCGTCGTCGAAGATCAGCACCGGCGACTTCCCGCCGAGTTCGAGCGTGACCTTCTTCAGGTTGTCGGCGGAGGCCCGCACGATCTCCTTGCCGACTTCGGTCGAGCCGGTGAAGGCCACCTTCTCGACATCGGGGTGCGCGGTGATCGCGGCGCCGGCGGTGTGGCCGTATCCGGTCAGCAGGTTGACCACCCCCTCGGGCACCCCGGCCTCGTGGATGAGCCGGTCCAGCAGCAGCGCCGACAGCGGGGTCTCCTCGGCCGGCTTGACGAGCAGGCTGCCGCCCGCCGCCAGGGCCGGTGCCAGCTTCGCGCTGGCGTTGAAGATGGGGCCGTTCCACGGAAAGATCAGTCCCACAACGCTGTACGGCTCCTTCAGCGTGTAGGCGTGCATGTTGACGTAGTTGTCGGTGGCGATGCCGTCGGTCTTCACGTCGTAGGCGACGCCGTTGATCTTCGAACACCAACCGGCGTAGTAGCGGAAGAACTCCGAGCAGGTCGACATCTGCAATTGGGCCTGCAGCAACGGCATGCCGGTGTTGAGCGAGTCCAGTTGGGCGAACTCCTCGGCGTGCTCGTCGATCAGTTCGCCGATCCGCCACAAGATCTTGGCCCGCTCGCGGCCCGGCAGCTCCGCCCAGACGCCGGACTCGAAGGTCGCCTTCGCTTTGGCCGCTGCGTCATTGACCGCTTCCTGCCCGCAGTCGGTGAACTCGGTGATCGTCTCCTCGGTCGCGGGATCGATGACCGCGATGACGTCCCCCGTTCCGGGGCGCTTGCGAATGTCGTCCAATACCGCCTGCACCGTCATCTGATCCCTTTCGTCTTGCCAGTCGTGGCGCCCCGGCGCCCCGTGCGCTCAGTGCTGAGCACTTGCTTAGCATTGTGCACACGGCTGGTCAAGCATCCGCACGCGGATGGGCTCAGCGCGATTCCTGGATGCGGATGAGGTTTCCGGCGGGATCGCGGACGGCGCAGTCGCGAAGCCCATACGGCTGGTCGGTGGGTTCTTGGACGATGTCGACGTCGCCGGCCTGCAGCCGTTCGAAGGTGCCGTCGAGATCCTTGGTGGCCAGCAGCAGCGTGGCGTAGCTGCCCTTGGCCATCATCTCGGCGATGGTGCGGCGCTCCTCGTCGGTGATGCCGGGATTGGCGGCCGGCGGGTTCAAGACGATGGACGTGTCCGGCTGGTTTGGCGGACCCACCGTGATCCAGCGCATCGTGCCCTTCCCGACGTCCAGACGAACTTCAAAGCCGAGGACGTCGCGATAGAAGGCGAGCGATGATTCCGGGTCCGTGTGGGGAAGGAAACTCGAGTGAATGGTGATGTCCATGCGGTCAGGTTAGGTGCGGTCCGATGGCGGCTGCTTCTCGATTCCTGATCGGTCTGGTCACCTGTTTGACCACGCATGGCGGCATGCCCGCCAGCGCGTCAGCAGCCTGGCGGCGGTAGGTGCTGGGCGGCACACCGACCAATTCGGTGAATCGGGTGCTGAAGGTGCCCAGCGACGAGCAGCCGACCGCGAAGCAGACCTCGGTCACGCTCAGGTCGCCCCGGCGCAGCAGCGCCATCGCCCGCTCAATGCGACGCGTCATCAAATACGAATACGGCGATTCGCCGTAGGCACGCCGGAATTCGCGGCTGAGGTGGCCGGCGGACATGTGCACCCCGCGCGCGAGCGCTTCGACGTCCAACGGCTGCCGGTAGTCCCGGTCGATGCGGTCCCGAACGCGGCGCAACAGGACCAGGGTGCGCAGGCGCTGCGCTGCGGCGTCCGGTGTGTTGGTCACCTACGTGATGCTGCCACCCCGACCTGTTGAGGGCGCACCTCTCTCGGGGTGTTTCGTCCTCAGGCCATTGTGGCGCTGCGCCAGGCCAGCGGGTTCAGCCCGCGGTAGGGGTCCTGCCCGCGCAGCCGGAGCAGGTCGGCCAGGATGGCTTCCAACTGCAGCCGGGCCCGCTCCCTGACGATATCCACCCACTGTTCGTTTTCGACGCCGAGCGGCGTCGTGGTGTCGATCGCAGGGCCGAACCGCAGATACATCCGCTGCGGGCGCGGGATGAGCGTCGGCCCGATCCCCCGCAGCCACGGCATCGCCATGTCCTCCCGGCCATTCAATCGCCGGCTCAGGGCCGCACTGACTTTCGCGTATGCGCTGTCGCGGGTGGTCCAACTGCGATACACGTCGTCGCCCCCGACCAGGCCGACCGGCACGATCGGGTAGCCATTTTCGACCGAAAGGCGGGCGAAGCCCGAGCGCCCTTGCCAGCGCAGCGTGTACTCCTCGCCTTTGAATTTCGCGATCTCGCCTCCGCCGCCGGGGAACACCAGGATGGTTTCGTCGTGGCGCATCAGTTCACGCGCATTCTCGGGTGCGCCGATCACGCCGCCGAACGCCGCCATCAGATCGGCGGGCAATCCGCGCAGCCGCCCGAAATTCCGGTCGGCCAGTGGCCGTACCCGCGTTCCGATGCTGCGCCGCACCGCATCCGCAATCAGAAAGACCTCGGAGCCGAGCTGAGTGTGGTTGCCCACCAACAGGAATCGCCCGTCCGGCGGCAGATTCTCCAGCCCGTCGACGTACGGACGGGACAGGTTCAGCACGGGGTGCAGCCCATCGGTCACCGCATCGAGCACCCGGCGCAGCGCCCGGACACGCTCGCCGGGGTCGGTGATGGCGACGAGATCGGGTCCGTCACTCATGGTCGGCGGGTCCCTCCGGACGCGAGAACACGACGGCGTGCGACGGCATCCCGCGTCGCCGCGGCGAAGCCAACACCTGCATCCGGATGTCGGGGCCGGCGCTGTGGCCGAGGGCCTCGAGCGCCGACGTGCTGTAGGCCCGCAACGCGCTGATGAACCCGTCGTGCAGGCACGGGTGTATCCACGACCACGGCAACAGCACCAGGTTCACCGGCAGCGTCACCACCGGAAACAGCAACGTGGCCAACGGACTTCGCCTCTTGAGGTCGATGACCAAGAACCGCTTGCCTACCCGGGTGGCCTCGGCGATGGCACGACAAGCCACTGCCGGCGACAGGTGGTGAAACGCCATCGCGAACACCACCAGGTCATAGCTGTCGTCCGCGGCGTCGATCGCCGTCGCGTCGATCAGTTTTGCCTGCGCGCGTGGATGAGCGCCGAGCGCACCGGCGCCGATGTTGGCCACCGAGGTCGCGTCCACATCCGAGACGGTGACCGTCGCCGTGGGGTGCAGCTCCAGAATTTTGGCGGACAGTTTGCCGTGACCCGCGCCCAGTTCCAGGACGCGGGGGTTGGCGATGTCGGCCACGACATCCAGGGCCATCCGCGCGAACGTCTTGCTGGTTGGTCAGCGTGCCGATGCGATCCAGCATCCCGATGACCTTCTGCTTGACCTCGTCGGCGACGTCCTCGCGATCGAGGTACTCCGGCGTATTGGTCTCGAACCGGCGATCCAGCCACGACGCATCGGGTCCGCCCCGCGGCATCGTCGCGACCGCAGCTTGATCGAGTGTTCTGGCCGTTCCCATCGCCCCGTCTCCTTTGCGCTTTGCGGTGTGCTCCCACCACCGTAACAAACGAACCAGTTCGTCCGCCTATGATGAGTCTGTGAGGACCACCACTGAGCTGCGCGGCGAAATTCTCGCCGCCGCTCGCGCGGAATTCGCGCAATACGGATTGGCGGGCGCCCGGATCGACCGCATCGCGCGGGCCGCCAGTGCCAGCAAGGAACGTTTGTACGCGCATTTCGGCGACAAGGAGACCCTGTTCCGCGATGTGGTCGCCGCTGACGGCGCGGAGTTCTTCCGCGCCGTTCAGGTGCGCCCCGACGCGGTCCCCGAGTTCGTCGGTGACATTTTCGATCTCGCCCAGAACCGGCCGGAACACCTGCGGATGATCACCTGGGCGCGGCTGGAGGGCTTTCCGCTCGACAAGCCCGAGTTCGACGGCGAGTCCCCGCCCGACAGGGCGGTCGCGGCGCTGGAACGCGCCCGCCTAGACGGTCACGTCGATCCGTCGTGGGACCCGAGGCAGCTGCTGGTGCTGCTGTTCGGCATCGGGCTGGCCTGGGCCCACTGGCCCGACCCCGACGCGGCGACCACGGACGCGGACGTCATCGCACGCCGCCGCGCCGCCGCGGTGGAGGCCGCGGCCCGGCTTATCCAGGGCCGAGCCTGATGTGTTCGCCGATAATGTTGTGCCGCAACCGGTTAGACGCCAACGAGCTCCGGGTGGTACTTGGCCGCCATGCGACGGATTCCGTCGCGCCAGTCGACCGAGGTGCCGCCGATGAGCTCGTGCATCCGGTCGATGGTGGTGGGATTGCCGCGTAGCGCTTGCTCGCTCGGCTCGAAGACCGGTTCGGCGCCGATTAGGGACCCGAGGTAGTCGCACCACTCCTGCAAGCTGACGGTCTGGTCTCCGCACCAGTTGACCGTGGTCGCCGGGACCGACGCGGCCTCGAGCAGCTTGGGGATGGTGGCGATGATGTCGTCCTCGTGAATGGGGTTGTAGCGCGCGGGCTCACCGGGCGGGACGGGAATCGGGATGCCGCCCAGCATCATCTCCATGTGATAGAACGGCCAACCACCGTTGTTACCGTAGGGAACGTTGAGCCGCGCGATCGTGGTGGGCAGGCCGAGAATGCGAGCCGCCGACCGGGCCACCACTTCCCCGGCGATCTTGGAAATGGAATAGGTCGGAAAGAGTGGCTTGTGGTTGTCGCCCAGGGCGGACCGCTCGCTGCGCGGCTCGTCGTCCGGCGGGTCGTAGACGGCCGCCGACGAGCAATGCAGGAAGGCCTTTGCGGTGCGACAGTGGGCCATCAGCAGGCCGACCGACTCCGCGTTGGCCGCAAGGTCCTTGTCCCAGCTTCCGCTCTTGGCCACCGCCAGGTTGAGGACATAGTCGAAATCGGTTGGCACACCGGTGAAGTCGCCGGCCGCGAGATTCACCTTCTCGCAACGGATTCCGGCCTTCTCGAGGCCTTCACGCGCGGCGGTGTCGGTGAACCGGGCGATCCCCCAGACCTCGTTGTCGCCGGCAAGCGCCCGGGCGATCGGGGTGGCGATTTGACCGGTCGGGCCGGTGATCAGGATTTTTGCGCCGCGCATGGGCGCAATGGTATGCGGTGACGAAACTGGATGTTGCATAACCGTCCACCCTTGTTTGGGGTGGTTGCGGCCCCACGTCGTGAACTTTCGCGCATTTTGCTCACGAGAGCGATAGGGTCTTTGCATGGCCGCCACAGGCCGCATCGACCTGCGACTCGGCACCCAGGTACTGCTGGTGCAGCTCGTCGTCGTGACGCTGACGTTGATCGTCGCGTTTGGTTTGTTCGCCGCATTCAACCGTCACCGTCTCGACGTCGAGTACGGCGTTCACGCCTTGGATATAGCTCGGGTAGTGGCCTCTTCCCCGACGGTCATCAACAACATCTCCCGCTACAACGACACCCCGTTGACCGCAAGCCCTGCACTGGTCGACGAACTTGCGGTCGGTCCAATTCAAAGCGTTGCGTCACACGTCGAACAGCGCACGCACGTGTCGTTTGTGGTGATCGCCAACATGCGTGGCATCAGGCTCGCCTCTCCCGATCGGCACAATTTGGCCCGGATGGTCGGTAGCGATATCACGCAGGCCCTTGCCGGGCGCGAGGAGACATTTCATGAAATCACGGTCTACGGCCGGTCGATAGTTGCCAGGGTTCCGGTGCTGGACGCGGGTTCTGATCGTGTGCTGGGTTTCGTCGGCGTTGGCATCTCCACGAGGGCGTTCGATGAACAGTTTTCTGGCAATCTGCGCGTGCTGGCCGCGATGGGAGGAGTTCTCCTGGTGGTCGGTGTGGTCGGCTCCGTGTTGCTGGCCAGGCGTTGGCGAGGGCTGACGCTGGGTTTGCGGCCGGCCGAGATCGTCGAGCTGGTGCGCAGCCAGACGGCGGTGCTGCAAGGCATCGGCGAGGGCGTGCTGGCAGCCGACACCTCCTGGAACATCACCTTCGTCAACGATGAGGCGTGCCGGCTTCTCGAGATCGGTAGCGACACAGGCGGCTCCGTCGATGACATCGGGTTGACCCCACGGGTCCGTGACGTTTTCAAAGCGGCCGATTCGGCGCCAACGCTGGCCAATGTCAGTGGTCGCATCGTAGTGGTCTCCGCGCGGCCGGTATTGCGAGAAGGACGCGAACTGGGAACCGTGCTGGTGGTGCGGGACAGAACCGATGTCGAATCACTGACGCGGCAACTCGACGCGGTGCAGGTGATGAGCACCGTGCTGCGCGCACAGCGCCATGAGTTCGCCAACCGTCTGCACCTACTGAACGGGCTGTTGCACGGCGGCCATGTCGACGAGGGGTTGCAATATCTGGAAGAGCTTCTCGGCTCCGGCCCGTTGGGATCCGCGCTACCGGGCATCGACTCGATCCGCGATGCGTACCTGCAGGCCTTTTTGGCGGCCAAGGCTGCGGCCGCGCGCGAAGCCGGCGTGACGCTGAAGATCGGTGAGAACACCTGGGTGTCAGGCCGGCTCGTGCTGCCAGTCGACGTCACCACCGTGGTGGGCAACCTGCTGGACAACGCCATCGATGCCGCTCGGGTGAGCGATACCGAGCCCAGAGAAGTGGAAGTCGAGCTATTGCAGGACGGTTCGACGCTGCATGTCACGGTGGCCGACAGCGGCGACGGCGTCGCGCCCGAGTTCGTTGGCGATCTGTTCACCGAGGGCAGGACGACCAAGCCGGACTCCGGCATCCCGGGCGGCCGGGGTATCGGGCTCGCGCTGTCGCGTCAGATCAGCCGCTCGCTGGGCGGCGATCTATGGCTGGCCAGTCCCGGGAACACCGAGATGCAGCTGCAGGGCGCGGAGTTCATCGCTCGACTGCCAGGCGTGATGGTAGAGGAGGCGCAATGGGCGACGCAGACCTGACGGTGCTGGTCGTCGATGACGACTTCCGCGTCGCCAATATGCACGCGGAGGTCGTCAATACGCTTGGCGGCTTCACGGTGGTCGCCACCGTCAACACGCTCGACGCCGCGCGCAAGGCCGACGCCGTCGATCTTGCGTTGGTGGACGTCTACCTACCCGACGGGTCCGGAATTGATCTTGTCCGTGAATTACGCGGCGACAGCATGGTACTGACGGCGGCAACCGAGGCCGCCACGATCCGAGCAGCCATGTCGGCCGGGGCTCTGAGCTATCTCGTGAAGCCGTTCGCGACCACAGACCTCGCCGCGCGGCTGGCCGGCTATGCGCGGTACCGCAAAATCCTTTCCAGCCCCAATCTGAGCTCCAGCGACGTGGACGCGGCACTCGACGCGCTGCGCCCGAGGATTGCTCCTTCCCAGCCGGCCACCCTGGCGGCTTCCTCCACCAAACAGCTTGTGCTGCAAGCCTTAGGAACATCGAACAAGCCGATGTCGGCGGCGGAAGTTTCTGCTGCGATCGGGATATCGAGGGCAACCGCCCAACGGTATCTGGCGGCGTTGGCCAGCACCGGTGACCTCACCGTGGGCCTGCGTTACGGAGCCACGGGACGACCCGAGCAGGAATTCGTAGCGATCGACAAGCGACGAAGGCGTCTACCCCGCTGAGTGATCGCCTTGCCGGGCCACCAGTTCGCCCGGCCGAGCATTGCCGCCAGAGCCGGCACCGTAATGGTGCGCACCACAAAGGTGTCGACCAACAGCCCTACACCGATGATCATCCCGGTTTGCACCATGGAAGACAGGCCGCCGAATAGGAGCCCGAACATCGAGGCCGCGAAAATGATGCCGGCCGAGGTGATGACACCACCGGTCGAACGAACGGCACGGATGACTCCGCTTTGGACGCCCGAGGCTGACTCCTCGCGAATTCGTGAGATCAATAGCAGGTTGTAGTCCGCTCCGACGGCGACCAGCACGATGAACGCCATGGCCGGCACGTTCCAATAGATGGCCTGATGGAGCACGAATTGGAAGACGACGACTCCCACGCCCAACGCCGATAGAAACGAGATCACCACGGAGGCAATAAGATACAGCGGAGCCACGATGGAGCGCAGCAGTGCGACGAGGATAAAGAAGACAACCGCGAGCGTCACGATGACGATCAGACGAACGTCGTCGTTGAAGTAGCTCCGCATCGCGCTGTACATCGCGGTGGTGCCGACGACCGATATCGATGCATCCGCGAGTGAGGTATTGGGCTGGGCGCCGCGAGCAGTATTGAGGATCGACGCCACCTGATCCATTGCGGTTGTGCTGAACGGATCGAATTTCGTCTCGACGATGAAGCGCACCGAACGCCCGTCGGCCGAGATGAGCATCTTCGCGGCGTTTTTGAAGTCGTCCGACGTGATCACCTTGGGCGGGATGTACATGCCCGCCATGGCGGTTTGCGACGCGTCACGATTCATCGAGAGCAGCAGGTCGGCCGCCTGGTTCATTCCGACGCCCATCTTCTTGGTCTGTTCGACGAGTGTGCGCACTCCCTGGTCCAGCCGCTGGCTCCCGTCGGCGAGCGCGTCGGCACCTTGTTGCAGCCGAACCAACCGTTGGGGCACGTCGGTATTGCCTGCCGCCGCCAACAGTGCGCTCAGCCGCTGCATCATCGTCGCGAGCCGTTGCACCACAGGGGCTATCTGCGCAATCAACGTACCGCCGTTTCGCGCCGGGGCTAGCTGTTGCAGTTGCGCGCGGCCAGCAGTGCACGCAGGGTCTGCATTGCATTGCGGACTCACGTTCAAGGCGTCGATCATGGGGCCGACCGCGTCAACGGCACCGTCGACCAGCGCCGCGGCGGACCTGGTGTTCGCCAGCCCATGCAGGGTGTCCAAGAGCTGCGACGCGGCGGCCAGCTGCTGTCGCACCTGGTTCAAGGTCGTGCCGAGTTCCATTGCTGGCCTGGCGGCAATATGGGTCTGGTCGCGAACCTGGCCGAGACTTGCCGCCAGTTTGTCCGCGCCAGCGGTCAATGCGTCGAGGTCGTCGCTTCTGCCGGAGACTTGGGTTGAGGCATTCTCGAGGTTGGTGCCGACCTGTCCGGCTTGAAAACTCAGTTTTGTCTGATCGAGCGGTTGGCCGTTGGGTCGCGTGACGCCGCGCACCGCAGCGATATCGGGCAGCTGCGAAACGCGTTGGGCCATCTGCTCCAGGTCGGCCAAGGCTTGTGGGGTACGGAGGTCACGTGGCGAGCGCACGTAGATGTACTGCGGCAGCAGTGCACTGGTCGCGAAATGACGTTCCATCGCGGTGAAGCCGACATTGCTCGGTGCCGATTGCGGCAGCTGCATACGGTCGTTGAAGGTAGGAGATAGGAAGGCGGCGCAGGAGGCCAGCGCGACCAGCAGTGCCAGACTGATCAGGAGATGCATCTTGGGCCGGCGAACGATCAGCACTCCTGACCTCTGCCACAGCCGGCCAGTCAGAGCTTTTCGGGGCGCCACCCAACCGCGCCGGCCTGCAAGGACGAGCGTGGCGGGCAACAACGTGATCGCGGCAAGAAAGGCGATCAGGATCGAGATAGCAAGTGCCGGGCCAACAGTTGTGAACGCGGGTAGGCGGGTGAAGATCATGCCCAAAAAAGTGAGGGCGACCGTGGCCGCCGAGCCGGCAATGACCTTGCCAATGGAGGTCAACGCTTTCTGTACTGCGAGGTCGGAGTCGGCACCCGACCGCAGGTACTCGTGGTAACGGCTGATCAAGAAAACGGCGTAATCGGTGCCGGCGCCGACGATCATCGCGGTCAGCAGTGCGATCGTCGGTGCGGACACACCTAACCCCAGCTGATTCAGCGCGGACACTATGCCCTGGGCCGAGGCCACCGAAAATCCGATGGTGAGCAAGGGCACCAACACGGTGACCGGGCGCCGATAGATCACCGACAGGATGGTGAGCACCAATGCGGCGGTGGCGATTTCAATCAAGTGCGTGTCGTGGGCCGTCACGATTGACATGTCACCGACGATGGCGGCTTGTCCGGTCACCTGCGCGGTCAGCGCGGAGCCCGTGGCGGAGCGTTCGGTGACTGCTGCGATCCGCTGATAAGCCTGAGAGGACTCCGGGGAGCCCGCGGGCGCTTTGAGGTCCACCGCAAGGTAGAACGCCTTGTTGTCGGCACTGACCATCGAAGGGCGCAGAGCGGGCATGGTGACGAGGTCGTGCACGCCGGCCACATCGCGGGTATCGGCGCGCAACCTGGCGGCCAGCCTGCCATAGACCCCCTCGTCGGCGGGTGTCAGCCCGTTGCCATCGGTGAGCACGACGATCAGGATGTTCTGCGCGGATTCACCGAAATCCTTGGCCATCTGGTCGGCCGCCGCCAGGTCTTTGGCCGGAAGTGCCTGAACGGTTTGATTTTCCACCACCTTCGTCAGGGAGGGGAAGGCCACCGCCAGAACGCCGACTGCCGCGAGCCAGACGGCGATCACGAGCCAAGGTGCACGGCTGATGAGGCGACCCAGCACAGCAAACGCGTCGCTGCCTGTCGAGACCTTGGGGGTGATCGATTGCGTGGCCATGGCCAACCTTCATTCGTGTGGGTGCGGTCGAGGGGGCGGCTTCTGATGCCGCTTTCGTGGGTGGCCTTTTACCGGCGTCTATCCGGCGGCCACGAATTCGGGGCTTCGCCAGTTCGTGGTGCAGGTGAGCGAGAAGTCGCTCAGCGTGTCCGAAATCATCTGCTGCAGTTCGTCTGTCATGTTTCCAGGTTGGTATGCAACGACGGAGACGAAGACCCGTCCGTGTGTTATGCCGGAGAGCAAGCTGAGCAGCCCGCCGGTATGGTGCATCGTCGCCTTGGTCATGCTGGGGTAACGCATCTTCATGGCGAAGTAGTCGGCGTCGGTGCCGTCTGGCCGGTTGGCGGCCGGGTTGACGACTCCGAGGTTGGACGACGCGGTGGTCGTATTGCCAACGGCCAGGCCGATCATTCGCTTTACCAACCACTTCGGTACCAGGGGAACGATGGGCAGCAGCGCGAACCGTTCGTCGGGCACCTCCTGGCGGTGAGTCAGCGCGTGCTTGGTTGCGGCGCGGATCTCCTGAAGGTCCGTCGCCGCTGACAGCGGGTCGACAGTGATGTCGATACCGGTGATCGCGTTGGCGCGGGTATCACCGGGCACGCGGTCGTTGACGGGTATTGCCACCACCGCCGAACCGTCGGCTGCGACCCGCCCCATTCGGTGGGCCAGGCGTGCCGCCAGTCCCACAAGCAATGCGTTGCCAGTTCCCCTGAGCGTCTGTGCGCGTCCGTACCACTCCTGCGCGTCGACGAATACCGTTGCCGTCGGGACAGTTACGAGTTCGTCAGTCCCGACGAAAGGCAGCTGTGTCCCATCCGGTGCAGGGGTGCCAGACCCGTCACGACTCTGGCTGCGCAGTAGCGTCCGTGTGCCTGCGGTGATGGCGCGACTGATCGCGGGGATGTCGCGCATCGTCTGGCGGCTGTCCTCGCGAAGCGCGCGCCACCGGGAGCGCGATTGCGCGGCGGGCCATGTAATCACGTCGTCCAGACCGTCGGCCGCATCCGCCAATGCCTCGCAAAGCCCGACACCGTCGGTGAGGCAATGTGAAATGACCAGGCTGATTCCCGCGCCGCCCTCAGCGAACGGCAGAACGGCGAGGTGCCATTCGGGTCCGTGCTCGCAATCCAGCGGGGTGCTGGCCTGCTCGTCCAACCAGGCGTCGAACTCGGCGCGGGAACGGGCGCGGGCGACGATCTCGAGGCCGGATGAGCGGCCGGGCGTTACCCAGCGGTGCCGGCCGCAGGGCACCGGTGACCGTTCGATGCGACGGGCTAACCGTCCTCGCTCAAGATGGTGGTGAAACCGCCGCACACCATCGACGTCGATGGTCCGGTCGTAGACCCAGACGCATTGAAGCACGTTGCTGGTTCCGGTGGCCTGCTCGCCGAGGAAGTGGATCTGGTCCACCAGGTCGATGACATTGGTCATTGTGCTTATCCCTTCGGGTTAGAGGGTGATTGCGGGTACGGCGTGGCTCGAGTTGGCGTGGTCTGCAACCACATCCGCCCACCGCGAAGTGGTCTCGGCGACGGCGGCGAATGCTTGCGTCAATGCCGAGATGTAACGATGTACCGAATCGCGCGCGGTCGGGTTATCCGGAAAGGAGATGGTCACGGTGGTTTTTGCCGCGTGCCGGTTGATCCAGATGTTGATCCCGCCGTGCGACAAGTTGTCGCCGTAGGCGCCGAAGTTCGTTTCTTCCCACAATGCGGCGATCGGTATCTTTCGGAAATCAAGAAACGACACCATCATGGCCGGGCGCGTGGGCAGCTTGATGGCCGGCTGATCTGGGGTCGTCAACTCCAAGACCCGTTCCAACGGCACGCCGGCAAGATGTTTCGCGGAGTCAAACGCCTTCTGGGCTGCCGGCGCCGACTCGAAGAAACAGCCGGCACCCGTCGGCACGGTCACGGGAATGAGACTGGCGAACCACCCGACACTCATCGTGTCGACCCCGGGCGTCCGCGTGTCGTACGGCGTGAATCCGTAATAGGTGTCGGCGCCGGTGAATTCGCGTTCGGCCAGGGCTGCGCAGGCCAGAATTCCACCGCTGAATCGGGCGCCGGCTGCGCGACAGACGGTGTCGAAGGACTCCGTCTGGGCCGCGTCCAGCAAGTCGACAGTCAGAAAGTCGCCTCGGTTGCTGGCCCACGTGTCGCCGAGCGGCAACGGGAAGCTCGGCCAGTCACCGTCGGTGTCGTGCGCGAATTTGAGCCAATCCTTGACCTGCGGGGACGACGAGGTCAGGCCGGCCAGCTGCTCGTGTTGGCGCATGGTGTAGTCGCTGTAGCTCCCGGCTGGGGGAAGCGTGAGCGGTGCGGCAAGCTGCGAGCGCTGGTAGGCGAGGTGAATGTCGAGGAATATCAAGCTGCCGGAGATGCCGTCGATGTGGAGATGGTCGACGCTGGCGTAGAACGTGAAGTATTCGCTGTGCTGGATGGCGCCGAAGGTAAAGCAATCCCATTCGAGGGTTTCCGGCGTTGTCGTCATTGCATGCGCCCTTATCTGCGCCACGTCCATATTCCCGGACTGCACCGGGAGGAATTCGACGGCTTCCACGTCGTCGATGGCATGTCGGACCACGTCGTCACTATCGAATTCGAACCAGTTGTGGTAGGTGTCGTGACGACGAACATGCGCATTGATTGCGGCCGTCATCGCCGCGATGTCACACACACCGGGGATGTCCCACGCCACGACCATCAAACGGGGCAGCTGCCTGCCCATCGCCTTCGCGTAGTGAGCGATTCGCACGTGTTGGAACTGCTGGTAAGTGGCAGGCAGGTCCGATCGCGGTGCCGTACGAGCCGCCTCACGCGCTACTGCCGAGGCAGTCCATGTGACTACCGGCCCATGGGCCGGTTGCCATCCGTTGATGCTGCCCAATGCGACCATTTCCTCGCTCCTTGTCTTTCAACATCGACATTTAGTACGTTGCACATGAATGGCAGAACCGGCCATTTGCGGATAAACTTCGCGCCCGCGTGCATTTCCAGTGGTTCCGTAATCGTGCGCCGTACTCGGATATGTTGTGCAATCCGAACGTACGACGCCGCTTAGAGCTGTGTCGCTGTTGTAGTCAATAGTCACCAAAAGCGACGATTTCCTGGTTTTGCGCATTGTGCTCATCCGTCGCGATGGGCGGCGATTGATGCGCATCAGCTGACCGCCTGCCGTCAGCCGCCTCGAGGAACGCGGTGGGGTTGATCTCGAGGATCGGTTCAGGGGCCAGCCATTGCCACCGCCGGTTAGCCGTGTGCGCAACTGGCCGGCGCCCCCGGCGCCGGCGGGTTACAGCCCGGGCTGGTCGTCGATGATGCCCAGCCAGATCTGGGCGGCGTCGATGGCGACCTTCTCGCTGATGAAGGCGTGCTGCGTTCCGGTGTAGATGTCGCGGAAGGCGCGCTCCAACCGGCTGCCCTCGCGGATCGAGCTGGTCCCGGCGACCAGATGCGCCCATTCGGCGCAGCCGCGGGCGGTGTCGGTGGCGTAGACGGCGGCCACCCGCATGTCGGCGCGAAGCGCCGGGGTGAGGTCCTGTCCCGATGCCACCGCCGCCTCGGCGGCGGTGAACGCGTCGAGCACCAACAGCCGGGCCGCGCGCCAGGCCGCGCGGTGATGCGCCAGGCCCTTCTGGAAGGTGGGGCGGCTGGCCAGCGACGCCATGTCGCTCATTCGGAACTTCGTCGCGGCCAGCTCTTGGACATCGTCGAGCATGCTCTTGGCCACGCCCAGCGCCCACGACGCGTGCCCGGCCGCGGTCACCGGCATCAGTCCCATCCGGGTGGCCGGCGACGTCCCGCGGTGGGGCTGCCGCACAAACAGTTCAAACGTGCGCCTCTCGGGCACGAAAACGTCTGCGGCGCTGTAGTCGTAGGAACCGGTTCCCTTCAGTCCCTGCACGAACCAGCCGTCGTTGAAGCTGATCTCGTCGCGCGGAATGACGGCGACCCGCATCGCGGGGAAACCCTCACTGATCCAGCGCATCTCGCCGTTGTCCATCGGCAGGAACCCGGCGGCAACATATTCCGCGTGCCCGATGCCCGAGCCGAAGTTCCACGCGCCGCTCACCCGGTAGCCACCGTCGCCGGCGGCGCCCTGTCCGTTGGGGAAGAACTGGCCGCCCAGGGTGACCCGGTTGTCGTGCGCGGTGAACACCTCGGCGAAGCCGTCGTCGGGCAGGTATGCCGCCGCGGCGAACGACGAGGGCAGATTGGCGATCCCCACCCAACCGAATGACCCATCCTGCCAAGCCATTTCGATCCAGGTCTCGATCATCTCGGTGAACGACGGCTCGACGCCACCGGCCGCCACCGGGTTGAACGCCGACATCAGCCCGCTGGCCCACATCGCATCGACGATCGCCGGGGACAGCGTGCGCAGCCGCTCCGATTCGGCGGCTTCGGACTGCACCAGGTCCCGCATACCGCGGGCCAGCGCCACCACCCGGTCTGTTGTGTCGGCGATCGAGGTCATGGGGGTGACCGTATCAACCACTCCCGGTTTTGCGAACGAAATCACCCGTCGTGACAGGTCGTTTACCGTGTGGGTGGTGCGCTGGATTGTCGACGGCATGAATGTGATCGGAAGCCGTCCCGATGGCTGGTGGAAGGACCGCAACGGTGCGATGGTCACCTTGGTGGAAAGGCTGAATCAGTGGGCGTCGCGGCAAGGAGAAACGGTGACGGTGGTTTTTGAGCGACCGCCGTCGAGCGCCATCACGTCATCGGTGATCGAGATAGCGCACGCACCCAGGGCGGCCGCGAATTCGGCCGACGACGAGATCGTCCGGCTGGTCGCGGCCGACGCCGCGCCGCACGACATTCGCGTCGTGACATCCGACCGCGCGCTGACCGACCGGGTGCGAAGCCTGGGCGCATCGGTTCAGCGGTCGGAAAGCTTCCGCGACCTCGTCGATCCGCGGGACCGATGACCACCGCCGAACCCGGTCCACCGGGCAACCGGGTCTGCGCGCTGGCGCACATCGACATCCCGATCATCCAGGCGCCGATGACCTATATCGCCGGCGCCCAACTGGCCGCTGCGGTGTCGAACGCCGGTGCGCTGGGAATCATCGAGACCACCTCGGATCAGGGACGAGCCGACCTGCGGCGGGTGCGCGAACTGACCGCCGGTGCCGTCGGCGCGAACATCGCGTTGCTGTTCAATCGTGATCCGGCGATGCTGGACTTGCTTGTCGCCAACGACATTCGCTTCGTGACCACCTCCGCCGGCAGCCCGTCGATTTTCACCGAACGTCTGCACGATGCGGGCATCACGGTGTTCCACGTGGTAGGCACCCTGGCCGCGGCCAAGAAGGCCGTCGATGCCGGCGTGGACGGGCTGGTGGTCGAAGGCGTCGAAGGAGGCGGATTCAAGAATCGGTTCGGCGCCTCGACCATGGTGCTGCTGCCGTTGGTGGCCGCCCACGTCGACGTCCCGATCGTGGCCGCGGGCGGGATCTGTGACGCGCGGTCCATGGCGGCCGCCTTCGTCCTCGGCGCGGACGCGGTGCAGATGGGCACCCGGCTGCTCGCGTGCGCGGACTCGCCGGTGCACGGCAACCTCAAGCAAGCGGTCGTCGACGCCGACGAGACCGGCACGGTGCTGCTCCCCCTCGACGGCAACCGGATGATGCGCGTCATCCGCACGCCCGCCGCCGAGCGGCTCGACGCCGCGACGTCCGCCGAAGCGGGCACCGCGGCCCTACAACGCGTGCAGCGGCTCTACTTCGACGGCGACCTCGACGCCAGCGTCGCCAACACCGGCCAGGTGGCCGGGCGCATCGAGGACCTGCCCCCGGCCGCCGACATCATCGAGCAGATGTGGCGAGGCTGCCGCGAGGTGCTGGCGGCCACGTCGCAGCGCGTGGGGCGGGCCGAACTCGAACAGGCCTGACTGGCAGCGGGCGCGGATCAGCCCGCGGCGGCCAGAGCCGCGTCGTAGTTGGGCTCCTGCGCGATCTCGGGCACCAACTCGGTGTAGGCGACGTTGCCGTCGGCCCCGACCACCACGATGGCGCGCGCGAGCAGTCCGGCCATCGGGCCATCGGTGATCGTGACGCCGTAGTCCTCACCGAAGCTGTCCCGGAACGCCGACGCGGTTTTGACGTTCTCGATGCCCTCGGCGCCACAGAACCGTGCCTGCGCGAACGGCAGGTCCTTCGAGACGTTCACCACGGTCGCCCCGCCGCCGGCGGCCCGCTCGTTGAAGGTCCGCACGCTGGTCGCGCACACCGGCGTGTCGATGGACGGAAAGATGTTGAGCACCAAGGGCTTACCGCCGAATTGCTCGCTGCTGACCGCGGCCAGATCGCCGCCGACCAGGCTGAAGGCCGGGGCTTTGGATCCGACGGCAGGCAGCTCGCCGACAGTGTTGATCGGGTTTCCACGCAACGTTATCTGTGCCATGGGCAACAGTCTGCCAAGGCCGTCGCGGCCGCCACGGGGCAGGTCCCATGTCCTAATTGGTGGGGTGCATGGCGTAGACGACGTGCCCCGCGTGGCCAACACTGAATCCATGCCTCGCAAGGTGGTGATCGCCGGCTTCCCCGGTGTGCAGGCGCTCGATGTGGTGGGCCCGTACGACGTGTTCACCAGCGCATCGATGTTGACCGGCGGCGGGTATGACGTCGCTGTCGCCTCGGTCGGCGGCCAACCGATAGCCACGGCGACCGGGCTGGCCTTCGTGACGACGCCGCTGCCGGACCCGGCCGACCCGATCGACACAGTGGTGCTGCCCGGCGGCGCCGGCGTGGACGAGGCACGCGCCGACGCCGAGCTCGTCGCCTGGATCAAGGCCGTCGCCGGCCAGGCCCGCCGCATGGTGACGGTGTGCACCGGTGCGTTTCTCGCGGCCGAGGCGGGGTTGCTGGACGGGCAGCGGGTGACCACACACTGGGCCTTCGCCGAACGGTTGGCGGCCCAATTCCCCGCGATCGAGGTCAACGCCGACCCGATCTTCGTGCGGAGCTCGCAGACCGTGTGGACCGCCGCGGGCGTCACCGCCGGCATCGACCTGGCGCTGGCGCTGATCGAGGACGACCACGGCACCGAGGTCGCGCAAACGGTCGCCCGCTGGCTGGTGCTGTATCTGCGCCGACCGGGCGGCCAGACGCAGTTCGCGGCGCCGGTGTGGATGCCGAGGGCCAGACGGGATTCCATCCGCGAGGTGCAGGAGGCGATCGAGGTCGACCCGGGCCGTCCGCACAGCATCGGTGATCTGGCCCGCCGCGCCGCGATGAGCCCGCGCCACTTCACCCGCGTGTTCACCGCCGAAATCGGCGAGGCGCCCGGCCAATACGTCGAACGGATCCGCACCGAAGCCGCGCGCCGGCAGTTGGAGGAGACCGACGACACCGTCGTCGCCATCGCCGCCCGGTGCGGCTTCGGCACCGCGGAAACCATGCGGCGCAATTTCCTTCGCCGCGTGGGTATTTCGCCCGATCAATACCGCAAGGCTTTCGCCTGACACCGAAAGGACGACACCGATGACCCAAATCGCCATCGTGGCCTACCCCGGATTCACCGCGCTCGACATGATCGGGCCGTACGAGGTGCTGCGCAACCTGCCCGGCGCCGAGGTTCGCTTCGTGTGGCACGAGGCCGGACCGATCACCGCCGACTCCGGGGTGCTGGTCATCGGCGCCACCCACTCGCTGGCCGAAACACCCTCCCCCGACGTCATTCTCGTGCCCGGCGGGCCGTCGACCCCGGTGCACGCACGCGACGACGCGTTGCTCGACTGGCTGCGCCGGGCCCACGGCAGCGCGAGCTGGACGACGTCGGTGTGCTCCGGGTCGGTGATCTTGGCGGCCGCGGGGCTGCTGGACGGCCGGCGGGCGACGTCGCACTGGCTGACGATCCCCGCGCTCAAGGCATTCGGCGCGGTTCCGGTGGCCGACGAACGGATCGTGCACTCCGACGACATGGTCACCAGCGCCGGCGTGTCCGCCGGGCTCGACCTCGCGTTGTGGCTGGCCGGACAGATCGCCGGCGAATCCCGCGCGAAGGCAATCCAGCTCGCGCTCGAATACGATCCGCAGCCGCCATTCGATTCGGGCCACATGTCGAAGGCCTCGGCGACGACGAAGGCCGCCGCGACGGCGCTGCTGTCCCGTGACAGCGTGAAGCCCGCCAACGTGAAGGCCACGACCCTGCTCGCCTGGGAGCAGGCGCTGGACAAGGTCCGGTCGCGGCGGCGCAGGCGGCCGCTGGAGAGCATGACGTAACTGGGGAATGCGCTAGCGCCGGTGATAGCGCTTCGCGCACAAGCACTCTCGAGCCAGAGCCTAGCCGCTAGGCGCCGGGCTGCAGGATCTCGGTGGTGGCGAGCTGCCCGCCGGCCTGCAGCCACGCCGCGACGACGCCGGGAGCGTCACGGTCGGGGTTGTAGATGTCCTCCTCGCTGGAGAACAGCCCGTCGCCGGCATAGACCAGGCGGGTCCAGTTGGGGAACCAGAACGGCTCGCCGTTCGGATCGCTCGGGTGGTCGAGCAGGTTCTTGATCATGACGACGACGGCGTCGTTGTCCTCATCGTGGGCGATCCAGTCACTGGGAAACCGCATGTGCGGGAACGGCGCCATCACCGCGACGATCCAGTCGCGAACCGCCTCGCGTCCGTGGAAGACGCCGTAGTGATGCTCGGTGTAGACGACGTCTTCGGTGAAGAGGTCCGCGAACGGCCGCCAGTCGCCCGAAGCGCTGCACCCTTCGACGACCTTGGTGTAGTTCTCGACGGCTTCGTCGATTTCTGCCCTGGTGAAGTTGCCCATAGCGGACACACTAGAACGTGTTTCGGTTTTGGGTCGCTCGTATGAATGGGGAGGTCGGATGAACGTGTTGGACTTGTTCAGCCTGCGCGGCAAGCGGGCGTTGGTGACCGGGGCGTCCAGCGGCATCGGCAGGAAAGTCGCGCAGGCCTACGTGCAAGCCGGCGCCCACGTCGCCATCGCCGCGCGGAATGTCGAGGCGCTGGAACGCATCGCCGGCGAGCTGGCGGCGGACGGCGCCGGCAAGGTCCTGCCGATCCGATGTGACGTGACCCAACCCGACCAGGTGAACAGCATGGTCGACCGGGTGACCGCGGAGCTGGGCGGGATCGACGTCGCGGTCTGCAATGCCGGCATCATCGCGGTCGTCCCGATGCTGGAGATGTCGCCGGAGGAATTCCAGCGGATCCAGGACACCAACGTGACGGGAGTCTTCCTGACCGCGCAGGCGGCGGCCCGGGCGATGGTCGCCCAGGGGCGCGGCGGCGTCATCATCAACACCGCGTCGATGTCGGGCAGCATCATCAACGTTCCGCAGCAGGTCGGTCACTACTGCACCGCCAAGGCGGCCGTCATCCAGTTGACCAAGGCCATGGCGGTCGAATTCGCGGCCCACAACATCCGGGTGAACAGCGTCAGCCCCGGCTATATCCTCACCGAGCTGGTCGAGCCGTTAACCGAGTATCACCGCCAGTGGGAGCCGAAGATTCCGCTCGGCCGCATCGGTCGCCCCGAGGAACTCGTCGGCCTGTACGTCTATCTGGCCAGCGAGGCGTCCAGCTATATGACGGGGTCGGACGTCGTGATCGACGGCGGCTACACCTGCCCCTAGCTCACCGGCCCTATCGCTCGAGCTCGCCGGAGATCCCGCGTTCGAGGTTGGCCTGCGTCGCCGACGGCAACACCAGCAGGCCCTGGAGTTCGTTGCGGGCCACATCGTAGGCGCGTTGACGTTCCTGGGCGGCCGCGGCGGGGTCCGCCGCCACCCGTAACAGGCTCTGCGCCCGTGCAATTCGCTGCTGGTCCGCGCTGGAGAAATCGGTGCGGCGGCGGCGAATCGCCTCGGCCTCGGCGGCGTCGAACGCCGTGACGTAGTCCTCGACCGCGGCCATGTACCGAGCGGCGCCGTCGCGGTCGTCGAGCAGATCCTCGGCCTGCGCCGGCCGCAGAAAGTCGGCCCGCAGCTTGGCCTTGTGGAACGCGATCGTGTTGGCCTCGCGCATGTCGGTCATCAGCGGAAAGTCCAGCAGTTTGGCGACATCGAGCTCGTATTCGAGCCAGCGGGCATCCGTGCGGCCATGCTCATCGAGGACGCGCCGGATCGCGCGCCACTGGGCCGCTTGATTTCCGCCCGCGCCGTCGGCCGCGGGCGCGCCGGGCAACGGTTCCCGGCCGAACTCCCGCGACCGCTCGTCGGCGCGCCGTCGGTAGCTGCCGAACGCGCGCACGGCGGCGACGATCGCGCCCGTCAGCGGCAGGATGACGATCAACAGCTCCGCCAACCGGAATATCAGACCCACATCGCCAGGATGCCAGCAACTCCCCCGGGTTGACCCCGGGTCAGCGGACGCCCAGGGTGCCGGCGAGGTATTCCGTGCGACAGGCCCGGCGGGCCAGCTTGCCGCTGGTCGTGCGCGGGATGGCGCCGGCCGGCAGCAGACGGACGTCCGACACGCTCAGGCCGTGTCGCTGTGCGACCGCCGCCCGGATGGCCTCGATCGCCGGTTGCGGGTCCTGACGGCTGGTGCCCGCCGCGCGTTCGGCGACCACCACCAGCCGGGCGGCATCCGGGTCATCGTCGGCCGGCACGGAAAACGCCGTCACGTATCCGCGCCGGACGATCTCGGAGGCTTCGGCGACGGTGGCCTCGATGTCCTGCGGGTAGTGGTTGCGGCCGTCGATCGTCACCAGGTCCGCTATCCGGCCGGTCACGTACAGCTCACCGTCGAGATACACGCCCAGGTCCCCGGTGCGCAGCCAGGAGCCGTCCAGATCGGCGCCCTCGCCGTGGCTGCCGTCGGCGAGCCGCGACTGCAGCTTGGCGCCGAAGGCCCGCCGCGTCTCGTCGGGCCGTCCCCAGTAGCCCCGTCCGACGTTGTTGCCCTGCAACCAGATTTCGCCCACCTGGCCGTCCGGCACCTCCGATCGCCTGGTGGGATCGACGATGACGGCCCATTCGCTGCGTGCGACCTGACCGCACGACACGTGCGCGACGGCCCTGGAATGATCGGCGACGACGCGCACCGCCGATCCGGCGCCCAGCAGTTCCGAGTCGAAGTACACCGCCGTCGGCTCGGCGGCCGGGGCGATGGTCGCGACGAACAAAGTGCCCTCGGCGATGCCGTAGGAGGGTTTGAACGCGGTGGGCGGCAACCCGTAGGGCGCGAACGCCTTGGTGAAGGTCTTGATGGAGTCGATGCTGACCGGTTCGGAACCGATGATCATCACCACGTTGCGCAGGTCGATGTCCGCCTCGGGGCCGGGCAGTCCGCGCTGCGCGGCCCACTCGTACGCGAAGTTCGGTGCGGCGGTGACGACGTTGCCCTGTCGGGACCCGTCGGACAGCGCCTGGATCCATCGCTGCGGGCGGCGGACGAAGGCGGCGGGAGACATCAGCGTGGAGTGGCCGCCGTAGACCGCCGGGAAGCCGATCATCGACAAACCCATGTCGTGGTAGAGCGGTAACCAGCTGACGCCGTGGGTGTTTCGGTCCAGTAGGTCGATCGACAGGATCATCTGGACCAGGTTGGTGCCCACCGCGCGGTGGGTGATTTCGACACCGACCGGCGGGCGGGTGGAGCCCGAGGTGTACTGCAGGTGTGAGACGTCGTCCATGCCGAGCTCGGTCGGCGCGAACGACTCCCCCGCCGCGTCGGGTATCTGGTCGATGGCGATCACCTGCGGCCGGCGCAGATGTGGATGGCCGGCCAGGAACGCCTCCACCGCGCCTTGGGCGGCGGTGGTCGTGAGGACGACGGTGGGCTCCGAATCCCGCAGCGCGGTATCGAGGCGTTCGGCGTGCCCGGGCAGCTCCGGGGCGAACAACGGCACCGCGATGGTTCCGGCCTTGACCGCCGCGTAGAACCCGGCGACGTAGTCGATGCCCTGCGGCGCAAGGACGGCAACGCGCTCACCGCGGCCCGCGGCCCGTTGGATGCGTGCGCCGATGGCCTGCAGCCGCGCACCGAACTGGGTCCATGTCACCGCGTCGGCTTCGCCCCGCGCCGAACGGCTGAAATCGAGGTAGCGGTACGCCACGGTGTCACCGACGTTCGCGATGTTGCGGTCGATGAGCGAGATCAGGTTGACCCCGGGCGGCAGCACCACCCGGCCCGCGGCGTCCAGGCAGTCCTCGATGCGAAGGAGGCCACCGGCAGCCGGGCCGTCCTGCCGGGAGCCGCGATCCATGACTGCAGTCTAGGCAAGCCGAGGCGGCGGTCTGCGCGCCGGTGAATCGGCAAACAGCAAGAGCGGCGCGGGCATTCGCCGCCTCGGGCGGGTGCTCGATCACCGGGCGCGCGGCGACGGTCAACCCGATCCGGCCATCGGCCGGGGCGGGCGGTAGCCTACCGGCGAGCGGCGTCCAGGGCCGTCCGTTTGCTACCACCAGGAGTCGTCATGCCGGGCCGCAACTATTCCTTCGAAGTCACCCGCACCAGCAGTGCACCCCCGGCGACGGTGTTCCGGCTGGTGGCCGACGGCGCCAACTGGTCGCAGTGGGCCAAGCCGATCGTCGTGCACTCGAGTTGGGCGCGCCAGGGCGACCCGGCGCCCGGTGGCATCGGGGCCGTCCGCAAGGTGGGCATGTGGCCCGTCTACGTGCAGGAGGAAACCGTCGCCTACGAGCCGGATCGTCGCCACGCCTACAAGCTGGTGGGCCCGCGCACCCCGGCCCAGGATTACGGCGGCGAGGTGGTCCTGACGCCGAATGCGGCGGGCGGGACCGACATCCGCTGGACCGGTTCGTTCACCGAAGGCGTCCGCGGGACGGGTCCGCTGATGCGCGCCGCCATGGGTGGAGCGGTCCGGTTCTTCGCGGGCCGGCTGGTGAAGGCGGCCGAGCGGGAATCCCGCGCCGGGCGCTGACCGTCCCGCACCCGCATGACGGCCGCGTGAAGCGGCCGCCACGCTTCGATTCACGAATCACGGGTTGTTGAACTGGTTTTCGTACGTTTGTTGTTGCTGCATGTCTTGATTGAACTGCTGCTGGGCCTGCTCGTTCTGCTGTTCGGCCTGTTGGATGGATTGCTGTAGCTGCTGCTGCAGTTGATCGTCGCCGTCATCGGTCGCGAAACCGCCGGTGAGACCGGGTGAACCGGCGGCGTCCGTCAGGCGCACCGAACCCCAACCCGGCACGATCGCCGGTGTAGCCGCGTCGTACAGCGCGAGTACGGCCAGGGTGGCAGCAATTCCGAAGACGCGGGTGATCGCGGGGCCAAGGGTGTCGGTGGTCATTCTCCAGGTATGCGCCGCGTCTTTAGCTGCCCACTGGGAGGCGGCTGTCGTCTCGGTATGAAGCCTCGCAATGAGCCGCTATCTGGACTCGACCTCGTCCTGATACTTCTTGGTCATGTGCGCGACGGCGTCCAGCTGCGACTGCGCCAGGTTCTCCCGGGCCTGGCCGGCGCGCGCGGCGGCGTCCAGCGTCGGCTGCGCCTGGCCCTGGAAGTGCGGCATCACCTCGGCGGCGAACAACTCGGCGGACCGTCGGGTGGCGGCCGGGTTGGCCCACTCGTGACCCATCTGCAGCATGCAGCCGAATCCACCGGACTGGTCCCAGAGCCGCTGCACCTGTTCGCGCGCCCGCTCCGGCGTGCCGATCACGCCCGCGCCGTTCTCGTTGATGACGTCGATCATTTCGTCGAGCTGCTCTCCCGGCATCGTCATCTGCGGGAACGCCGCCACCTTCTGGAAGTACCGGAACCACGGCTCGATGCCGAACTTGACCTCCTCGCGGGCCTGCTTCTCGGTCTCGGCCAGGTGGAACAAACCGACCAGGCTCCAGTTCTTGCGGTCGACCTGCGTGCCGAAGGCCGCGGCGCGCTCCTCGACAATGCCCCAGTGGTAGGACAGCGCGTTGAAACCCTCGACGGTCAACGTCGCCCCGATGGACAGCAGGCCGATGCCGTGCTTACCCGCCAACCGCGCGCCCGTCGGTGAGGCGACCGCCGCGACCGACAGCGGGATGCCGCCGTCGGTGTACGGGGCGAGCTGCAGCTTGGCATCGTAGAGCTGATGGGTGGCGGTCTTGGCGCTGACCGTCTCGCCCGCCAGCAGCCGCACCACGATGTCGAGATTGGTCTCCAGCAGCTCACGCGTATCGGTCGGGGTGAGTCCGATCATGGACGAGTCGCTGGGCAGCGAGCCCGGCCCGACGCCGCCGATGATGCGGCCGTGCGTGAGGTGATCCAGCAGCATCAGCCGGTCGGCGACCCACAGCGGATTGTGATACGACAGCGAGATGACACCCGTGCCGAACCGGATTCGCTTCGCGCGTTCGGCGGCGGCGGCGATGAAAATCTCTGGGGAGCTGATGATTTCGCTACCCGCCGAGTGGTGTTCGCCCAACCAGACTTCGTCGAAGCCCAGCGCGTCGAGATGCTCGACGAAGGCGAGATCGCGTTGCAGGGCCAGCGTCGGATTGGTGCCCGCGCGGTGGAACGGGGCGATGAAGTATCCGAACCGCAGCTTCGACATTGAAGTCCCCTTGCATCCGAGTTGGCAGAACCATAACTCGGAATGCGGCTTGGGCCCTAGGTCCAGACAAGGGTTCAGCCGATGGGGCCAGGTGATCCCGGCCCCACCGGCTAGGGAGCAAGTCTTGGTGTTTGCGCTTTAGCGCCGGCTCATCGGGTGATCAGAAACCGCCGCAGACGTTGCCGACGCAACCGCCGCCACCGCCCGGTCCGCCGCCACCACCGCCCACGCCCGGAATGCTGCCGCCGCCCCCGCCGGGACCGCCGCCACCGGTCGGGCCGCCGGGCACGCCGCCGCCACCGCCACCGGGACCGCCGCCACCGGTCGGGCCGCCGGGCACGCCGCCGCCACCGCCATTAGGGCCACCGCCGCCGGTCGGGCCGCCCGGCTCACCGCCGCCGCCACCGGGTGCGGTGGAGGGCGCCACGCTGGAGGACGGTGTAGTCGTCGGGGTCGTGGTGCTGCTGCTGGGGCCGCCCTTATGTCCGCCACCGCAGGCGACCGATAACACGAGCATCGCCGCACCGCCGAACAGTGCGACCGCCGTCCTCGGTCCAGATCTCATCAGATCCCCCATCTCCACATGCGCCACTTCGCGCCGCCCACTTTTTCTTACCCAGCGGCCTCGCCGCGCAAACAGATTCGGGCGGCGAAATCGTGCCGGACGAAAATGGCCCATCACGCAGGTGTGATGGGCCATCGCGAACAGCGGTCGGCTAGCAGTTCGATCCTACGATGCAGGCCGCGAGCGTGCCGATATGCACGCCGGGGACGGTCGTGCCGGGCTGCGGCATCGCGACGCTGGCTGGCGGATGCGTCGCCGCCGTCGCTGCGTTGCCGGTTTGGCTAACGCCCACGGCACCGAATTCGACCGCCAGAACAACCGCTACCGCACCACCGAACACCGCGATCGCCTTGTTGATTGGGGTCCCCATCAGGCGCTCCTCTCTGTTCCGGGGCGTTTGTTAAATCTGAGCGCACGTTTGTTACTAGCTAAATCCTACACCTGTGCAACTGTGCGCAGGGTAAATTTTTGGCATCGTGTCGCACGGCGAACCGGGGCACGTCGAATGCGCGGGTGGCGGGAGCGGCCCGCGCCGGGCTCGGGCGGCGCGCTGGTGCACGTCGACGCTGGATGATGACTCCGTTAGCGGCGGCCGCATCGGTCGATCGGGCGGCCGCCGTCGGGTGGCTGGCTAATCTTCCTTGGTGATCAGCTTGCGCAGCGCGACCCGGTCGGGCTGCAGCAGTTCGGCGATGCGGGGCCGGTTCACCTCGGCGACGATGATCTCGCCGACCTCCTGGTAGACCTCGCTGAAGATGCCGTGCGACTTCATCTTCGACGTCTGATACTGGTTGTCCTCGGTCGGCGTCACATAGATCACCGCGTCGGCCTTGAAGCGGTGCACCAGCCAGAGGTGGATCAACGTCATCAGTCGCTTCTGCCGCAGCTTCTCGGCGAAGGTGTTCTGGTCGCGGACCTGAAGGATGCTGCGGCCGTGCCGGTCCTTGATCGGGTCGACGACGACGTTGGCCAACTGCTCGTCGTCGTTGCCGTAAATCCCGAGTTCCAGCACGTCCGAGCCGGCCCGGCGGGGCCGCAGCTGCACGCGCAGCTTCTCGCCCAGGCTGTAGTTCTCGCTCCACATCGCCAGCCACTCCTCGAGCAGCTTCTTCGGCACCTCGGTCTGTACCAGGTGCTGGTGCTGGGTCGATCCCTCGCCCATCGCCTTGGTGGTCGCGGTGCGACCCGATGAGGCGGTCAGCGCCGCGTCGCTGCGCGGCCCGCCGACCAGGGTTTGCGGTGTGCGGTAAGGGGATTCGACCAGACGCATCTTGCGCTGCAGGCGGGCCAGCGCCAGCATGCCGTCCTGTTGCAGCGAGGTGGCGAACTCTTCGGCCGCGACGCCATCGATCTGGTGGCCGCCGTAGGTGATGAAGTTGAAGACGAAGCCCATCTTGCCCAGTTCCTCGGGGAACTGCTTCATCTGCTCGTCGGTCATGCCGGTGGTGTCCCAGTTGAACGACGGCGACAGGTTGTAGGCCAGCATCTGGTCGGGGAACTCGGCGTGGATGGCGTCGGCGAACTGCTTGGCGTCGGCCAGGTCGGCGGTCTTGGTCTCCATCCAGAGGATGTCGGCAAACGGCGCAGCAGCCAGTGACTTCGCGATGGCGTACGGGATGCCGCCGCGGATCTGGTAGTAGCCCTCAGGGGTCTTCGACAGCTCGCAGTCCCAACCCGGGTCGACGCCCAATTCCTTCGCCTTGGTCTTGGCCGAGTACAAGGAAGCGCGTGCCGCGAACGCCCGCCACTCGTCCACGCTCATGTCGGCCGGCTCGCCCTCGCTCGCATCGAATTCGAGCACCTCGGCCACGGCCTCGCCGTAGGTCATCAGCCCGGCATCGTCCTCCCAGGCCGCCACGAACCGCGACTCGACCTGGTCGAACAGGTCGTCGATCGACTTTTGACCGTTCTCGCGCCAGGTGTTGACCGCGTCGGAGATGACGCCCTGGATGCCCTGGCGCTCCAGCCAGGCGCCGGCCTCGGCGTACTCCCCATCGGGCAGCGCATAGAGAAGGTGACCGTTGAGGTCTTTGACGCCCAGCTCGTAGAAGCGACGCACCATCGCCAGGAAACAGGACTTGTACGACGGGATGTTGAGGTTGGTGGCGCCGAGCAGGAACGGCTGATCGCGCTCGTCGGCCCGGCTGTCGAGCAGGTTGGCCGCCTCGGCATCGGTGCGGGCGACGATGATGCCCGGCACCTTCATGATGTCGAGCTGGAAGCGCGCGGCGTTGAGGCGTTTGATCTGCTCGTCCGACGGCACCAGCACCTTGCCGCCCTGGTGGCCGCACTTCTTGGTGCCGGGACGCTGATCCTCGATGTGGTACCCCGGGACCCCGACCTCGACGAACCGGCGGATGAGGTTGCGCACGTGCGGGTCACCACCGTGGCCGGTGTCCGCGTCGGCGATGATGAACGGCCGGTAGTCGTATTCGGTGGCGGTCGCCCGCTGCTGCTCACTCATGTTCAGGCGCAGGTACTGCTGGTTGCGGTCGGCGGTCAGCAGCGCGCGCACCAGCACCGCGGCGTCGTCGGGCACCTGGCTCAGCGGGTAGCTGGCGAGGTCGGGGCCGGGATCCTCGGTGGTGGAACCCTTGGCCGACGTCGCCCAACCACCGAGGTAGATCCCCTCGATGCCCATCCGCTTCATCGCGACGGCCTGGCCGGGCGAGTACGGACCGAACGTGGTGATGCTCTTCTTCTCGGCGAACAGCTCGCGCAGCCGCTCATAGAACGCGGCCGCCGCGTTGCGGGCGACGGTGTAATCGGTGGGGATGGTGCCGCGTTGCTCTGCTACCTGGCGGGCCGTGAAGAGGCGCGTGATGCGAGAGAAGCGCGGGTCGTCGAAGTATTGCTGCGTGGCAGCGACCTCGTCGTCAAACGATGGCCGGACTTGCGTGTCCTTATCAATGATCGCCATGTCTTCGCTCCTTCGCGCGCATGATTCCACTGAACGTGAGTCTATCCCCGGAAACGGCGGTTCAATCAGGGCTCGAACGACTTGAGCCAAAACTGTTGCCCCGCCATGTACTTGCGAGAGCTTTTCGGTGGCGGACTCGTGACCGGCGTGAACCACCGGATGGCTGAGGACGTTGGGACAGCGAGGCACCGCGGCGCGGTGCGGTTTCAACGCCTTGGGAGACAATACCTTTCGATACGGTATCGATCACGGGGCCGCCGCACGACGGGCCAGCCAGTCTCGCTGGCGCCGGACGAATCTTGCGTCGACGACGCTGCCATGGCCGGGGACGTAGATCGCCGTGGGCCCACCGACCGCCAGTAGCCGATCCAGGGTCGTGGGCCAGGCCGCGATATCGGAGTCGGCGTCGATCGCGGGGTCGCCGGACTGCTCCACCAAGTCACCGGTGAACACCACGGTCGGATCGCCGCCTTCCGTTGCGGGCACGACCACCACCAAGTCCGACGCGGTGTGGCCCCGGCCGAGGTGGGCGATCGTCACCGCCCGGTCCCCCAGGTCGATGACGGCGTCGTGACCTCCACCGCGCGGGGGCCGCAGAGCCGCGATCGCCGCGTCCACTTCCGCGGGGTCGCCGCCATGACGCAGCGCGTCCTGGCGCAGGTCGCCGGTTGACGAGGAAAGGTATTCGACCACCTCGGGGGCGCAGAAAACCTTCGCCCCGGCGAACAGCGACGCACCGAGTACGTGGTCAAAGTGCTTGTGCGTCAACACGATATGGGTCACCGGGCGCCCGGCAAGCAGCCGGACGTCGGCGTCGATCGCGGCGGCCTCGGTGAGCGTGGTCCCGGTGTCGACGAGCAATGCGCCGGTGCGGCCCCACACCAGCCCGACGGTCACGTCGCAGAACGGAAGCCGGCAGCGACGCGCGGTGGCGGTCAACCGTTCCCAGGCGAGTTGCACAGCCTCCGAAGGTAGCCGCCCCGGCAAGCGGTCGCCGCCCGCTTCTTATGTCGGACATGGTTGACATGTCGGAAATTCCCGACGTATGTTGGCGGACGTGCACAGCGTCGATCGCGTCTTCCTCGCCCTGGCCAATCCGGTGCGGCGCGAACTGCTGGAGATCCTCGCCGCCCAACCGCTATCGGCGGGAGAACTCAGCGATCGCTTCGAGCTCAGCCGCCCCGCCGTCGCCGAGCACCTCAAGGTGCTGCGTGACGCGGGACTGGTCGCCGACCGGCCGCAGGGGCGTCATCGCATTTACCGCCTGACCGCCGAGCCGTTGGCAGACCTCGGCGACTGGCTGCATCCCTTCGAGAAGTTCTGGCGCGGCCGACTGGCCAAGCTCGCCGAGGTAGCACAGGAGCTGGAATGACCGAAACGTCACGGCCCGCGACGGTCCGGGTCGATCAATTCGTCGCGGCGCCACCGGCCACCGTGTGGCGATTGCTCACCGAACCCGCGCTGATAAAGCTCTGGTGGGCCGAGGGGCAGGTGGCCGCGGTGGTGGGACACCAGTTCACGCTCGACATGCCGGGTTATGGCAAGCAGCCCTGCACGGTGCTCGAGGTCGACGCACCGCACCGGTTCGTCTACACGTTCACCGCGGCCTGGACGCTGACCTGGCGGTTGGAAGCCGAAGGCGACGGCACCCGAGTCTTCTTGGAACACAGCGGCTTTGACCTCGGCGACGGCCGCATGGCCCGGGCGTTCGAGCGCATGGGGCCGGGATGGCGCGACGTCGTCCTGCCCCGACTCGCCCAGCTCGGCGCCCAGACGACTCGCTAGACCCCACCGTGGGACTGGTTTCGGGGCAGACCGCTCGGGCTATCACCCCGGAATGGCTATCACCGATTCCCGCGAAGTCGTCATCGAGGCGACGCCCGACGAAATCATGGAGGTGCTGTTCGACCTCGAGTCGTTGACCGAGTGGTCGTCGGCGCACAAGAAGGTCGAGGTACTTGAACGTGACGACCAGAACCATCCGAGGCGATCCAGACAGGTCGTCAAGCTCGTCGGCGTCAGCGACGAACAGGAGCTCGCCTACACCGTTCACGACGACGGCGTCGGCTGGACGTTGGTCAGCTCCAAACAGCAACGCGCTCAAGAGGGTCGGTACACGCTGACCCCCGAGGGGGATGGCACCCGGGTCCGTTTCGAGCTCACGGTCGACCTGGTGGCGCCCGTCCCCGGATTTCTGGTCAAGAAGGGGGCCAAGAGCCTGATGGACACCGCCACCGAGGGACTGCGCAAGCGGGTCCTCGAAGTCGAGCAGCGCGGCAAGTAGCTTGGCCTCGCGCGGGTGAAATTGGGCCCTTCCCGAGTGTGGGCGCGCGAGTCAGACTGGTAGTCATGGAACCTACGCCGGCGGGAAGGCCGCACCGAATCGCAGCGATCATCGGTGTGCTGGCGATGGCGCCGACGCTGGCCGGCTGCGGCGGCCACGGCGATGGCCACATGACGACGTCGTCGGCGCCGAAGATCACCACCCTCGGTCGCACGGCGCCGCGCGCGCCCGCCGACGGACCGCTGACCATCGGCAGTCCCGCTTTCGCCGACGGGGCCCCGATCCCGGTGCAGTACACCTGCAAGGGCGCCGACATCGCGCCGCCGTTGGCGTGGTCGGCGCCGCTGGGTGCGGCCCTGGTGGTCGACGACCCCGACGCCGTCAATGGGCTGTACGTCCACTGGGTCGTCGTCGGAATCCCGCCTGGTTCCGGAAGCACCGCCGATGGTCAGACCCCGGCCGGGGCGACCGCGCTGCCCAACACGGCCGGCCAGCCGGCGTACAAGGGGCCCTGTCCCCCGGCGGGAACCGGTACGCATCACTACCGGTTCACCCTCTATCAGCTGCCCAACGACTATCAGCTGCCCGCCGGCCTGGCCGGGGTGCAGGCGGCGCAGACTATCGGCGGCGCCGCGACCGCGCAGGCTCAGCTCACCGCGGTCTTCGGCGGCTGATCGGGCCCGTCACGACGCATCGTCGAGAACCTGATAGGCGGCGTTGTAACCGGGAGTGAACGTGATGCCGGGCCCGCCGTGGCATCCGGCGCTGGCGAGATAGAGACCGTCGATTTCGATGGGCATGTCGACAAAGCCCTTCGGGCCGGGCCGGTTCGGGCCCATCAGGTCGGGGTGGAGCAGTCCGTGGCAGAAGTCGCCCGAGGGCGCGCCGAACATGGTGTTCATGTGGTAGGGCGCGAAGGTGATGTGGCGGATCACGATGTCCTTGAAGTTCGGCGCCAATCGGGTGATCTTGTCGATAACCCGTTGCGCCATCGCGTTTTTGAGATGGCCATGCTGGTCGCGGGCGACTTCGACCGGAAACGCGTAAGCGAATGCGCTGGCCGCGTGCTTGCCGGGCGGCGCCATGCTGGAATTGTGCACCGACGGGATCTGCATGCCCATCGACGGGTTGTCCGGAATGACGCCCCGGCGGCAGTTTTCCCAGTGCAGCTGTTGCTCCTCGGGTGACCCGAAGATTCCGACCGACTGTTGCATGCCTTCCTCATTGAGGAACTCATAGGGCGGGGCGAATTCGGGCAGCCCGTCCAGCGCGAAGTGGATCTGCACGAACGAGGCCCGGTGATCGCGGCCGGAAACACGCGAGACCAGTTGTGCGGGAACGTGTTCGGGCGCGATCAGCTCGGTTGTTCCGGCGATCTCGCCGACGACGTCACCGCGAGTCTGGATCTGGTGCGCTCCGGCCTGGCGCCGCTGGCCTGACGGCACCCCCGACCGAAGCCGTCACTGGTTTGCCGCGGCGTCCACGGCCGCCTCGATGAAGCGCCGCAGCACGGGGCCGTTGGCCCGCTTCACAAACGCCAACGCGACGGGAATGTCGGGCGCGCCCCGCAGCGCGACGAACCGCACGCCGGGGTGGATGTTGCGCCTGATCGCAACGTCGGGAATGACCCCGATGCCGCGGTCGGCCGCGACGGATTCGATCCACTCGTCGAAATTCTTTGTCTCGACTATGGTTTCCGGCCCATCCCCCGCCGGCCACGACCAGGGCCCGGTGGTACCACTGGCCGTGTTGACCACCAGCGGCCAGCGTGGCACCTCGGCCCAGTCCAGCTTCGCCCGCTTGGCCAGGGGCGAATGCACCGAACACACCGCCACCCGGGGCTCATCGAAAAGGTGCACGATTCGAACGGCGGTCGAGGTCACGTGGCCGCGCACCAGGGCGATGTCCACCCGGCCCTGCTGGACCGCCCCGAGTGCGTCGTCGGTGCGGATCAGGCTGACGGTGGTCCGGGTGGTCCGCTCGAACCGCGCGACGGTGTCCTGCGCCCACGGGTCGGGCAGCAGCCAGCTGAATCCGAGGCGGATGCTCGCTTGTTGCCGGACGGCGTCGACCCCACGCCCCAGCTCGGCCAGGACCCGCTCGACGTGACCGAGGAAGACCCGCCCGGCCGGGGTGGTCGCCACATGGCGCGAACTGCGGTCTAGCAGCGACGCTTCGAGCGCGTCTTCGAGCTGTTTGATGGTTCGGCTCAGCGCGGGCTGGGTGATGCTGAGCTCCTGCGCGGCCAGCGTGAACGATTCGAGGCGGGCCACCGCTTCGAACGCCCGGAGGTGACGCAACTCGACTCGCCCGGACTGCACCGCGTCCATGCTCGATGAGCATAGATCCTTCACACAAGGCATTTCACGCGGGATTCCCGAAGACCTAACGTCGGTTGCACTGGGAGCGCAATCCGCGCTGTTGTTCGCAGGAGGAAAAATGCCGCTGTTGTACATCGACCTCATCGAGGGTCGTACGCCCTCGGAGGTTCGCGCCCTGCTGGACGCGATCCACGACACGGTCGTCGAGGCGTTCGGCGTTCCGCCGCGGGATCGTTACCAGGTGGTGCATACCCACCCGGCACATGAAATCGTCACGCTGGACACCGGTCTGGGCATCGATCGGTCGTCTCGCCAGGTGATCTTGCACGTGGTAAGCCGACGGCGGCCGCGCGAGCTCAAGCAGAAGTTCTACGAACTGCTGGCGTCGCGCCTCGCCGACCGGTGCGGGCTCGACCCCGCCGACCTGATCGTCTCGGTCACCGAAAACGACGACGAGGACTGGTCTTTCGGCCACGGGAGGGCCCAGTTCCTCACCGGTGAACTCAAGTGAGCGCCGCCACGGGGTTGCCGACACGCCTGACCGACCTGTTCGGGATCGAGCACCCGATCCTGCTCGCGCCGATGGCCCTGGTCTCCGGGGGCCGGCTGGCGGCGGCGGTGACACGGGCGGGCGGACTGGGGCTCATCGGTGGGGGCTATCCCGACGCCGAATGGCTGCAGACGCAGATCGACCGGGCCGCCGGCGCCCGGGTCGGATACGGGTTCATCACCTGGAGCCTGGCCCGCAATCCGGGGGTGCTCGACGTCGCGCTGGAAAGGGATCCGGCGGCCGTGATGCTGTCGTTCGGCGAGTTGGCGCCCTTCGCCGATCGCATCCATGCGGCCGGCGTTCCGCTGATCGCGCAGGTGCAGAACCTAGATCAGGCCCGTCGCGCGCTCGATGCCGGTGCGGAAGTCATCGTGGCGCAGGGCGGCGAGGCCGGCGGGCACGGCATGAGCGTGCGGTCGACCTTCACCCTGGTGCCCGAGGTCGTCGACTTCGTGGCGGACCGCTCTCCGGCCACGTTGGTGGCGGCCGCGGGTGGCGTAGGCGATGGCCGCGGATTGGCCGCCGCGCTCGCGTTGGGCGCCGACGGCGCCGTAGTCGGTACCCGGTTCTGGGCGACGCCGGAAGCGCTCGTCTCACCCCAAGCGCAGCGGCGCGCAGTGGCGGCCGGCGGTGACGACACCGTGCGCACCCGGGTCTACGACGTCGTGCGCCGCCTCGATTGGCCCACCGGATACACCGTGCGGGCCCTGAACAACGCCTTCCTGGACACCTGGCACGGCAACGAGGCCGAGCTGTCGGCGCGGCTGCCCGAAGCGATCGACGCCTACGAAAAAGCGGTAGCCGCAGAGGATTTCGATACCGCCGCCATCCTCACCGGCGAAGGGGTGGGGCGCGTCCGCGAGGTTCGGCCCGCCGCGGAGATCGTCACCGAGATGGTCGGTGACGCCAACCGCATCCTCAACCGCGACCCCGCGCCCTAGACAGCCGAGCGACGAGTCTGGTTTGCTCAGCTGGCTAGCTTGTTTCCGCCTTGTCTGCGCGGGCAGGAGTGCGCGATGGCCCGTATCAACGTCCCGGATGGCCCCGGCGGTGAAGCCGCCATGATCGACGACTGTGTCGCCGCATCCGCCAGTTGTCCGGGATACCCTGCGCGCCAACGCCTTTGCATCGACAAGTCCTGCGCCATCGACCTCTGATCACCCATCGGAAAGGAACCCATGGACATCGCCACCGTCGACGAGCTGCTGAGCACCACACGGTCGGTCCGCAGACGCCTCGACCTGACCCGCCCGGTCGGTCGTGACGTGATCCTGGAGTGCATCCAGCTGGCGATGCAGGCGCCCACGGCGAGCAACACGCAAAACTGGCGCTGGCTGGTCATCACCGACGCGGACAAGCGCGCCGCGATCGCCGAGATCTACCGCAGCATCGGCGCCCAGTACCTGGCCTACGCGGCCGACAACGCGACCGACGCCCAAACGCAGCGGGTGTACCAGAGCGCGATGAGCCTGACCGAGACGCTGGCGGAGGTGCCCGTGCACGTCATCCCCTGCCTCACCGAGCGCATCGACACCGCGGAACCGGGCATCGCCGCGGCGGCCTGGGCATCCATCATCCCCGCGGGGTGGAGTTTTCTGCTGGCGCTGCGCTCGCGCGGGCTGGGATCGGTGTGGACGACGATGCATCTGTTCAAGGAGAAGGAGGTCGCCGAACTGCTCGGCATCCCGCCGACCGTCACGCAGGCGGCGCTGTTCCCCGTCGCCTACACGATCGGCACCGACTTCCGGCCGGCCAAGCGGCCGCCCGCGGAGACCATCACGTACTGGGACACCTGGGAACGGCCCGTCGGAGCCAGCTGATGCAGTCCTACACCGTGCGATTCCACGTCGATGCGCCGCCGCGCAAAGTGTGGCGGGTGCTGCATCCGCCGGCCCCACCGAACGCCCCGCGGCCGCGGGTGCTCGAGTGGCCCAACGGCAGCATGGAAATCCTCAACGAGGGCAACGAAGCCGGCGAGGGCCTGGTCCGGACCTGCATCTTCGAAGTGCCCAAATACCTGCTGTCCGGCGGTAGGGCGCGATCCTGGGAAACCGTGACCGAGGCCGAGCTCAACAAGCTGTCGCGCTACGTCGCCGTTGGCGCCCCGCTGTGGTCGCGGGCCGAGGGATATCACCGGCTCGAAGAGCAGCCGGACGGCACCACCGTGCTGACCTTCCACGAGACGTACCACGCCTACAACCCGGTGCTGCGCTTCTTTCTCGAACGCCCGGTGCACGCGAAGATCTCCCGCGACAACCTCGCGACCTACGAGCACGCGCTCGGCTACGCGGGCCGGGTCCGGCGGCTGGATTAGCCGTTCTTTGCCACTCCGCAGATTTCACAACGATATGAATTAGGTTGTCCGCCCCGGTACCCTCGATCTCTATGGGTGGAGTACCTGCTGCGGCGAGGGTGGTCGCTGCGAGTCTGATGGTCGCGGGCTGGGCCGCGTCCACGGTCGTCGCCAGCGCCGATCCGGACGAGACGCGGGGGCCGGCGCCCGGGCCGGCACCTTCGGCGTCGCCGTCGCCGGCCGCGTCCCCGGGGGCCTCGCCCGCGCCGGCGGAACCGAAGACGTCCATCGACAAGGACGGCATCTACGCGGTGGGTAGCGACATCGTGCCGGGCATATACAGCTCCGGGGGTCCCGTCGGCGACGGCACCTGCTACTGGAAGCGGACCGGCAACCCCGACGGCAACATCATCGACAACGCCATGTCCAAGAAGCCCCAGGTCGTGCAGATCGATCCGGGCGACAAAGCGTTCAAGACCTCGGGCTGCCAGCCCTGGCAGCTGACGCCGGACGCCGCGGTGCCGTCGAGCGCGCCGCCCGCGGGTGTGCAGGGCACGCTCGGCATCCTCAACAGCCTGCTGGGCGGGGGTGCCCAGCGGGCGCCGTCGGCCTCGCCGGCCCCCCAGGCCCCGGCGGCTTCACCCGCCTCGCCGGCCCCGCAAGCGCCGGCGGCTTCCCCCGCTTCGCCGGCCCCGCAGGGCGCGCATTCCTGATCGACCCTGATCGACCCTCGGCCCGTTCCGCGGCCGGGCCGTTTTCGTTACCGTGGCGCCGTGGCACCTTCGCAGCAGATTGTCGTCGTCGGCGCCGGCGTCAGCGGGCTGACGTCGGCCATCTGTTTGGCCGAGGCCGGCTGGCCGGTACGGGTATGGGCGGCCGCCACGCGCAAGCAGACGACCTCGGCGGTGGCCGGCGCCGTCTGGCTCCCCCCACGACCCGCCGATCGCGCAGCCGAGACGCTGGAGTGGACCGAGCGCTCGCTGCGGGTGTTCACCGATCTTGCCGACGATCCCGACTCCGGGGTCCAGCTGGCGCCGGCGCTGGCCGCCGGTGACCTGACCGCGACCGAGGCGATGTCATCGGCGGCGGCGGCGTTGATTCCCGACCTGCGGCCGGCCGACCCGGCCGATCTCCCCGAGGGCTCCCGCACCGGGTTTCGCGCGACCCTGCCCATGATCGACATGCCGCACTATCTCGACTACCTGACCCGACGGCTGGCGTCGGCCGGCGGCGAAATCGAGGAGCATCCCGTGCGGACGCTCGACGAGGCCGCCGACGCCGCCGAAATCGTCGTCAACTGCGCCGGGCTGGCCGCCGGCGCGCTGGTCGGCGACGACACCATGCAGCCATTGTTCGGCCAGCACGTGGTGCTCACCAATCCCGGTCTGCGGCAATTGTTTGTGGAAACCGACGGCGGCCCGGACTGGACCTGCTACTTCCCCCATCCGCAACGGGTGGTCTGCGGCGGCGTCAGCATCCCCGGGCGCTGGGACACCGCGGCCGACCCCGACGTGACGCAACGCATCCTGCGGCGCTGTCGCCGCGTCGAGCCGCGCCTGAACGACGCCGAGGTGATCGAGGTGATCACCGGCCTGCGTCCCGACCGTCCTTCGGTGCGGGTGGAAGCCGAGCCGCTGGGGCGGGCGCGGTGCATCCACAATTACGGGCACGGCGGCAACGGCGTCACCTTGTCCTGGGGTTGCGCGGGCGATGTGGTGAACCTGGCCAATGACGGCTAGCGCCGGGCGCCGGTACGCCGAATCACCAAGGACAGCAACCAACTAACGATCGACAGTACGATCGCGGCCCAGATCGCGGTCCACCAGAAGTGATCGATCTGCAATCCCCAGTGCGTGGTGTGCTCGGTGATCCGCGCGGTGATCCACAGCATCAGCGCATTGACGACGACATGGAACAGGCCGAGCGTCAGGATGTACAGCGGGATCGACAGGATCTGGACGATCGGCTTGATGAACGCGTTGACCAACCCGAAGATCACGGCGACGACGAAGATGATGCCGACGCGTTCCAGCTTCGTGTCCCCGCCCACGAAGCTAAGGCCGTGCACGAAAAGGGTGACGATCCACAGCGCCAGGCCGGTCAACGCGGCGCGCAACAGAAATGGGCCCATGGTCGCAAATCCTGCCACCCGTCGGGGCCGGGAGTAAGCGGCGCAGCTCAGTTCAGATTGTAGAAGCGCTGCGCGTTCAAGCCGCCGATCTTTTCCCGCGAGTCCTCACTGAGGTCGGTTCGCGTGCGCAGGTGTTTGGTGCTCTCCGGCCACTCACCGTCCCAGTGCGGGTAGTCGCTGGCGAACATGATGAAATCGTCGCCCAACACGTCGATCACGCCGGGCAGGATCGGTTCCTCCGGCTCGCACGTCACCCAGATGTTGCCCGCGGCCAGATAGTCGTGCGGATCGCGGCGCCAGCCGCCCTTGACCCAGTCGCCGCGCTTTTCGAAATGCTCGTGCAGTCGGTCGATGAAGAACGGGACCCAGCCCGCGCCGGCCTCGAGGAAGGCGACCCGCAACTCGGGGTGGCGCTCGAAGACGCCGCCGGAGACCATCGCGGTCATCGCCGTCATCTGATCGAAGGGGAAGCTGACGCAGTGCACCTGAATGTAATTCGTGAAACGGTCCACACCGATCTTGGGCAGGTGAATGCCCGGGGCGCCGTGCACCCCCAACGGCATGCCGAGCTCGACGGCGGCGGCGTAGAACGGATCGAGGTCGGGGTGGTCGAGGTTGCGGCTCTTGAGCGCCGGCGGCACCAAGGTGGCAACCAGCCCGAGCTCTTTGGCCTCCGTCATGACGTCGACGGCGACGCGGCCGTGCTCGATCGGTGTGACGGCGACGCCGCGCAACCGGCCACCCGATGAGGCGCAGTAGTCCGCGATCCACTGGTTGTACAGCCTCGAGAATCCCGCGGCGAACTCCGGGTCCTCGAGGCTGGGCGCGCACAACCCCATGCTGGGATACAGCACCATCGTGTCGATGTGGTCGCGATCGGCGTCCCCCAGCACGCCCTCGGGTGAGCGGCAGTTGATGTCGGGCGCCCTACTGATCCCGTGTTCGGGCGGGCAACCCGCGCCCGGACCCGTGTCCTCGGGGTAGTTGCGGCCCTCGAGCGTCAATCCCGGCCGGCCGTCGGTGCTGGGCCTGACGTGCTGCGGCCATCGTTTGATCGCTTCGATTGCCAGCGAGGAATTCTCGGCCACGTGTCCGTCGGCGTCGATGATCCGCATGTATCCGGAACTTACTCTCGCGGTCCACATGGTGAAACAACTCGCGCCGGCGCGCTGGGTAAGCCACGATGCTGACGTGACCACACCACGCCCTCGTCAGAAGTTGACCGCCGATCAGCGAAACTCCTTCATCGCGGCGCTACTGGGCTGGACGATGGACGCCTTCGATTACTTCATCGTGGTGCTCGTCTACGCCGACATCGCCAAGACGTTCCATCACAGCAAGGCCGAGGTCGCGTTCGTCACCACGGCCACCCTCATCATGCGGCCCGTCGGCGCGCTGCTGTTCGGCCTCTGGGCCGACCGCGTCGGCAGGAGGCTGCCGCTGATGGTCGACGTGATGTTCTATTCCGTGGTCGGCTTCCTGTGCGCATTCGCCCCCAATTTCACCGTGCTGGTCATCCTGCGATTGCTGTACGGCATCGGCATGGGCGGCGAATGGGGGCTGGGCGCCGCGCTCGCCATGGAGAAGGTTCCCGTCGAGCGGCGCGGGTTCTTTTCCGGGCTGCTGCAGGAGGGGTACGCGTTCGGCTACCTGCTGGCCAGCGTCGCTTCGCTGGTGGTGATCGACTGGATCGGGCTGTCGTGGCGGTGGCTGTTCGGTCTGAGCATCGTCCCCGCGTTGATCAGCCTGGTCATCCGCTACCGCGTGGAGGAGTCCGAGGTGTGGGAAGCCGCCCAGGATCAGATGAAGCTCACCAGCACCCGGATCCGCGACGTGCTGCGCAGCGGCGCCATCATCCGTCGGTTCATCTACCTGGTGCTGCTGATGACGGCCTTCAACTGGATGAGCCACGGCACGCAGGACGTCTATCCCACCTTCCTGGGGGCGCACGCCAATCAGGGCGCCGGTCTGTCCAGCACGACGGTCAAGTGGATCGTGGTGGTCTACAACGTCGGCGCCATCGTCGGGGGCCTGGTCTTCGGCACGCTGTCGCAGCGCTTCAGCCGCCGCTACACCGTCGTCTTCTGTGCGATCCTGGCGCTGCCCATCGTCCCGTTGTTCGCGTACTCGCGCAGCGCCGCGATGCTGTGCCTGGGTTCGTTTTTGATGCAGCTCTTCGTGCAGGGCGCGTGGGGCGTGATTCCCGCGCATCTCACCGAGATGTCGCCGGACGCCATCCGCGGCCTCTATCCCGGGGTGACCTATCAGCTGGGCAACCTGCTGGCGGCGTTCAACCTACCGATCCAGGAACGCCTCGCCGAATCGCACGGCTATCCGTTCGCGTTGGCGGCCACGATCGTGCCGGTGCTGATCGCGGTGGCGGGGCTGACGCTGATCGGAAAGGACGCCACCGGAATCCGGTTCGGCACCACCGAAAGCGCTTTCCTGGCAAGCGAAGTGACGTGACGTGACGCTAGCCGCTGTTGTCCAGTAGGCGTCGCAGCAAGTGCATGGCCACCGTGGTCGAGCGCTCCCGGATATCCGAGCGGTTGCCGGGTAGCCGCAGTGTGCGGGTATCGGTCCGGCCGGCGGCCGTCACGCTGAAGCAGACTGTGCCCACCGGCTTTTCCTCGGTCCCCCCGCCCGGGCCCGCGATTCCGGTGATCGCGATCGCGGTGTCGGCGCCGAAGCGTTGCAACGCACCCGCGGCCATCGCCTCGGCGACCGGCTCGGACACCGCGCCGTGCGCGTCGATCAGCGCGGGGTCGACGCCGAGCAGCTCCACCTTCGCCTCGTTCGAGTAGGACACGACGCCGCCGGCCACGTAATCCGACGACCCGGGCCGGTCGGTCAGCCGCGCGGCCAGCAGGCCCGCGGTGCAGGACTCCGCCGTCGCGATCCGATGGCCGGCCAGCAGCTGGGCCACCAGATCGTCGACGCGCGAACCGTCCTCGGAGTACAGCTGATGCCCGTGCCGCTCGCGCAGCAGCTTGGTCAATTGCGCGTACGCGTCCGCGGCGTCCGGCTCGTAGCGGGTGACCATCTCGATCTCGCCGCGCCGCAGGCAGGTGGTGATCTCCAGTTGTTCGAAGCCGGGCACGGCCGTTTCGGCGTCGCGCAGCGTTTCGGCCAGTCCCGACTCCGGCAGCCCGAACATGCGCAGCATCTCCTGCCGATAGACGGTCCGGCCGGCGATCGCCTCCTGCGCGGCGGGCGTCTCGATGGCCGTGTGCCACATCGGCTGCAGCTCGCGCGGCGGACCCGGCAGCACGATCACCGTCGGCTTGCCGGGCACCACGACGCCGGGAGCGGTCCCCACCGGGTCGAGCACCTGCGCCCCGGCCGGCACCATGGCTTGCTTGCGATTGGCTGCCCGCAGCGACTCGAAAGTGCCGGGATCCAAGGCGGATTGGAACGCGGGATTGCGGCCCATCAGCTTCTTGAGGATGTTGGCGATCTTCTCCTCGACCTCGGCGTCCAACACCAACTCGCGCTCGCAGAAGCGCGCGACCACCTCGACGGTCATGTCGTCGGCCGTCGGCCCCAGGCCCCCGCTGGTGACGATCAGGTCCACGCCCTGGTCGGCCAGGAACCTCAGCTGCGCTTCGATGTCGGCCGGCCGGTCACCGCAGATGGTGATGTGGCCCAGCTCGACGCCCAGCTCCAAGAGGCGATCGGCGATCCAGGGGCCGTTCGCATCTTGAACCCGACCGGTCAGGACCTCGGTTCCGGTGACAACGATTCCTGCGCGTGTGCTCACCGCCCCGAGCCTACGCATCGGCTCCGAGGACGTTCGTCCGGAAGCCTAACGGCTCAGGTCGGTACAGCTAGCCCTCGGAAAGGTAACGCTCGACGGTGGCGACCTTCTGCGTCATCGCGTCGGTCGTCCCGGCGCGCCAGTCCGCCTTGATCACCGTGCTGACCCTGGGCGCCCGGGCGGCCACCGCCTCGACCGCACGCTGCACCACGGCCATGACCTCCGCCCAGGTTTCGCCTTCGATGACGGTGAACATCGCATCCGTCTTGTTGGGCAGCCCGGAATCGCGCACCACCCGAACCGCTTCGGCGACGATCTCACCGACCCCCTCGCCCACCCCCATCGGGGTGACGGAAAACGCGACGAGCACAGACATTCATCGAGCGTACCCAAGATCCGCGGGGCCGGTCTGGCACCATCGAGGCCCATGCGGGTGTTGGTGCAACGGGTTTCGTCGGCAACGGTCTCGGTGGACGGCGCGGTGGTGGGCGCGATCCGGCCGGCTGGTCAGGGCCTGTTGGCATTCGTCGGTGTCACCCACGGCGACGACGGCGACAAGGCGCGACGGCTCGCTGAGAAGCTCTGGCAGCTAAGGATTCTCACCGACGAACGCTCCGCGGCCGATGTCAACGCGCCCATCCTGGTCGTGAGTCAGTTCACGCTGTACGCCGACACCGCCAAGGGTCGCCGCCCGTCGTGGAACGCGGCCGCTCCAGGAGCGGTCGCCGAGCCGCTGGTGACGGAGTTCGCCGAGGCGTTACGGCGGTCGGGCGCCGAGGTGCAGACCGGGGTGTTCGGGGCGAACATGCAGGTCGAGTTGGTGAACGACGGTCCGGTGACGGTGCTCTTGGAGCTGTGAGCCCGCCCCCACGGGTACCGTGGACCCGGCGGCTTGTCGTCGCCGGCGCCGACGGGAGGGCAACCATGAGCACGACACCCGAATTCGGGTCACTCCGTTCCGACGACGACAACTGGGACATCGTCAGCAGCGTGGGGTACACGGCGCTGCTCGTCGCGGGATGGCGAGCGCTGCACGCCGTGAGCCCGCGGCCGCTGGTGCGCGACGAATACGCGAAAGTCTTCATTGCCGCCTCGCAGGACCCGTATCTGGCGAGTGTGCTTGCCAACCCCGGTACCTCCGACGACGAGACGGCCTTCCCGCGCCTCTACGGAGTCCAGACCCGCTTCTTCGACGACTTCTTCGAGGCCGCGGCAGCCGCGGGCATCCGGCAAGCGGTGATCGTTGCCGCCGGCCTGGATTCTCGGGCGTATCGGCTCCAATGGCCGCAAGACACAAGGGTTTTCGAAGTCGATCTCCCGAAAGTCCTCGAATTCAAGGCCCGCGTCCTCGGCGAACAGGGCGCGACCCCGAAGGCCCGTCGCGTCGAGGTCGCCGCCGATCTGCGTACCGACTGGTCACGGCCGTTGGAAGCGGCCGGGTTCGACGTGGAGACCCCGAGCGCCTGGTCGGTGGAGGGGGTGCTCCCCTACCTCACCGACGAGGCGCAACACGCGCTTTTCACCCGGATCAGCGGGCTCAGCGCGCCGGGCAGCCGGATCGCCATCGGCGCGCTGGGATCGCGACTGGACCACGACCAGCTCCACGCCCTGGAGGCGAGCCACCCCGGGGTGAATGTGTCCGGCAATGTGGACTTTTCGGCCCTGACCTATGAACCCCAGTCTGACCCCGCGGAGTGGCTCGCGGCCCACGATTGGGCCGTCGAACCCGTCCGCAACACGCTCGACCTACAGGCCGGCTACGGCATGACCCCGCCTGACGTCGACGTCAAGATCGACAGCTTCATGCGGTCCCAATACATCACGGCGACCCGCTGACCACCTAGGGTTTCAGCAGGATCTTCACGTCGTCGCCCGAACGCGACTCCGCCGTCGCGTAGCCCTTGGCCGCCTCGTCCAACGGCATTGTGGTGGTGAAGATCCCGTCGACGTCGAGCCGGCCCGATTGCAGCAACGGAATCAGTTCCGGCCAGGTGCGCTGCACCGGTGCAGTGGTGAACCGCACCGTCGTGCTGCGGATCAGGCAGCCCAGCGCGTTGAGGGGAAACGGATTCATGTCGTGCACGCCGACCACCGAGACTGTGCCGCCGGGCCGGACGGCGTTGATCGCCTCGGTCAGGGAGGCGTCCGTCGCGACGGCGTCGATCACCGCGTCGGCGCCACGGCCGCCGGTGGCGGCCAGGATCGCCTCGAGCGCGGGCGCCTGCACCGGCGTCGCGCCCCACTGGGCGGCCCGCTGTAGCCGGCCTTCGACCTGATCGACCGCGTAAACCGTTGCGGCACCTTGAAACAGCGCGCTGCGCAGCGAGCACAGGCCGACCGCGCCCAGGCCGATCACTGCCACCGTGCCGCCGAAGGGAATGTCGGCCCGCTGCGCCGCGGCCCAGCCGGTGGCCAGGTTGTCGGTGAGCAGCAGTGCCTGTTCGGTGCTGATGCCCTCGGGCATCTTCAGCAGCTGGAAATCCGCGGCGGGCACGGCGAGCAGGTCGGCCTGCGCGCCGCCGAGCACGCCGCCGCCGAAGATCTGAAATCCGGAGTGACACATCACCGGATCGCGGGTGGCGCAGCCCGCGCACGCGCCGCAACCGGTGACCGACGAGACCATCACCTGATCGCCGACCTTGACGTCGCGCACCTGCGGCCCGGCTTCCACGACGGTGCCGACCGCTTCGTGGCCGAGCGCGATCGGGTCGGGCATCGGAAAGTCGGCCTCATAGAAGTGCAGGTCGGATCCGCAGATGCCCGCGGCGCTCACCTCGACGACCGCTCCGTCGGGCCCCGGAAGCGCCGGATCGGGGCGGGTGTCCACCCGAATGCTGCGGGGCCCGTCGACGACTACGGTGCGCATATTGACGTGCTCACTTTCCCTGTCGCGCCGAATCTTTCGTTCGGACTACAAACTGTGACCAATCGGGCTCGCGCACCGCCGACCAGTATTCGTTGAGACGCCATGGGCTCACCGTGTGGATCTCCCCGTCGGCGTTCTTGAAATACGAATGCTTGACCGCCGGATGCGACCACACCATCTTCTTGATCTGGGTCTGCGTCCGCCGGTGCCAATCGGTGGCGGCCTCGGGTTTCGGTTCGAGCGAATGCACGCCGGTTTCGGCCAGTCGGGCCAGGCACTGGTCGATGTAACGCATTTGCAGCTCCGACTGAAATATGAGGCTGCCGCCATGGGCCAGATGAGTTCCCGGGCCGTAGACGATGAAGAAGTTCGGGAACTCCGGCACCGTGATGCCGAGGTAGGCGTATGGCCGGTTCCCCCACATCTCATGCAGATCGGTGCCGTTTCGGCCGGTGACCTTCAGCGGCCAGAGCACGTCGGTGTGCCGAAACCCGGTGGCGTACACGATGACGTCGACGTCATGAGCCACACCGTCGCCTGTGACGATGCCGTTTGGCGTAATCTTGTCGATGGGTGTGCGGACCAATTCGACGTTGTCGCGCTGCAGCGTTCGCAGCCAACTGCCGTTGTCCTGCAAGGTGCGTTTGCCGCAGGCGGGATAGTCCGGCATCACCTTGGCCAGCAACTCGGAATCCTCGCTCACCTGACTGGTGATCCACTGCGAGAACATCATCTGGGCGGCGGCGTTGATGTCGCTGACGGCGTGCTCCTGGTCGGCGTAACCCGGGTCACCCTCGGCCGCGTCGAGACCCTTGTCGGAGCCGGGCCAGAGCACCAGGAAGCGATACCACCTGCCGTAGAACGGAAGATGGCGCATCGCCCAGCGCACCCCGTCGCCGACCTCGTCGTGATACATCGGGTTCGGGAACATCCACTGCGCGGTCCGCTGAAACACGGTGAGGTGCTCCACGTCCTCGGCGATCGCGGGGGCGATCTGGAATCCGCTGGCGCCGGCGCCGACGAGCGCGACCCGCTTGCCGTTGAGATCTACCGAATGATCCCAGGCCGCCGAGTGAAATGACGGCCCCGCGAAGGTGTCCGCGCCGGCGAACTCGGGGATGTTCGGACGGTTCAGCTGCCCGACCGCGGTGATGAGCGCGCGGGCGCGCACGGTGGTCGCCCGACCGTCGGACGAGCGCAGCGAAACGCTCCACGCGCCGTCGTCGTCATTCCATTCGGCCGCGAGAACCTCGGTCCGCCAACGCACATGGTCTGCCAGGCCGTGTTTGTCGATGACCTTGGTGAAATAGTCTTGCAGCTCGTATTGCTCGGCGAAGAAATGCGTCCAGTCGTTGTTGGGCTCGAAGCTGTAGCAATAGAAATGGTTCGCCACATCCACCCGAGCGCCGGGATAGCTGTTCTCCCACCAGGTTCCGCCGGGGCCCGCGTTCTTCTCGATGATGGTGAACGGGATGTTGGCCTGCTTGAGGCGCACGCCGGCCAGGATGCCCGATTCGCCGCATCCCACGACCAGGACCGGAAGTTCGGCGGTGCGCTCGGCGGGCAATGTGGCGGGCCGGCGAGGGTCGACGCCGTCGAGGTCGAGCTCTTCGGAGATCAGCGACAAGTAGTCGTCGGGCACGTGTTCGCAAGCCGCCCAGTCCATCATCTCCCTGATGAGTTCGGGGCTCAGCGGCTGCGGTTCGGGGCAACCGCGGTCGCGATACTCGGTGATGACCGACAGCGCCTCGGCGCGCGCCCGCGCCTTGTCGTCCTCTGACATGAACCCCTGGACCTCGTTGAGAAAGATGCCCATCTGCTTGAAGTCGCGGATGAACCGTGGCTCGCCGGTGATGTGGACGAGCGAGAGCAACAGCGTGGGAATGCTGACATCCTCTAGCGCGGCGGCGATCTCGGGTGTGGATGTGGTGAAGGGATCGCCGGCGTAGCGGCTGCGCATCACGGGAGATCCTCTCGGTGGCTTGGTAGCCAATTACGCTACCCATAGTTTCGTAATTGGCAGGACTACGCTACCCGGTCGCTCGGCGCGGGATCAAGACGTTCGCAGCTCCGGATCGTCGCCGCTAGGGATCGTCGTCGTCCTCGTCCGCGAGGATTTCTTCGGGGTGATGGAAGGTGTTGGTCCGCGGTTGGCCGCGGTCGAGGTGTGGTGGGGGGATCCATTCGGTGTCGCCGTTGGCGCGTTTTTGGGTGGTCCAGCCCTTCTCGAGGAGGCGGTGGTGGGGTCCGCAGGCCAGGGTGAGTTGGTCGATGTCGGTGCGGTGAGTCTTGACCCAGTCTTGGACGTGGATGCTCCTATGCAGCGTCAAGTGTGTCGAGTGATGGGTTGAGGTCGGCTTGGAGGGCTCGGTAGAGCTCGCGCACGACGGCTCGTTTGAGGCAGCGGATGACTTCTTTTTTGGATTTGCCTTGTTCGGTTCGTCGGTGAAGGTAGCGCTTGGTGGGTTCGTGCCATCGCATTCGGTTGATGATGATGAGGTGGATCGCGCTGTTTGCGTCGCGGTCTCCGCCGCGGTGGAGGCGATGTCGGGTGGTGTTGCCGCTGCTGGCGGGGATGGGCGCGACGCCGCAGAGTCGAGCTAGTGATGCTTCGGATTTGAGCCGTTCGATGTTTTGGCCGGCTGTGGTGAGGATCTGGCCGGCTGCTTCGGTGCCGACGCCGTTGATGGCCAAGAGGTTTGGGGTATTGCGGGTGAGGAGATCGTCGAGTTCTTGGTTGGCTTCGGTGATTTCGTCGTCGAGCATCTGGATGCGTTTTGCCAGGCGGCGCAGCATGCGGCGGGCGTTGATGGTGGGGTCGTCGAGGGCGGCGTCTTTGGGGATGCGTAGTTGTGCGCAACGGAGCACTAACGCGGCCCGGTCATAGCCAGATAACTTCGCGCGCAGTCGTTCGGGCGCGCATCCCAGCAGACCGTGGATCTGATTGAGGGCGGATCGGCGTGCTTTGACCGCGCTGCGGCGGGTGGCGCGTATTTGTCGGACGGCTTCGACGTAGCCCTGGCGGGCTTTGGGTGTGGTGGTCGCGGACTCGCTTAAGACGGCCCGTGCGGCGTTGATGGCGTCTATTGGGTCGGATTTTCCCTGTCGGCGCCGGTCCTGGCGATTAGGTCGTGATACCTCGATCACGGTGATCTCGTGAGCCTGCAGGTAGCGTTGCAGTCCTGCGCCGTAGGAGCCGGTCCCTTCGAGTCCTGCTTTGATGACG